>CAYWXN010000001.1:0-31923 GCA_964462075.1 uncultured Ruminiclostridium sp.
TAACATATAGCTATTTCATTTTACTTTATTCTACCCCAACAATTGACGCAGAACCGGAAAAACATGCAAAACAGGGTATTATCCTTACTTAATACTAAGAGATAATACCCTGATAAGCTTTTTTTGTTTATGATTTAAAACTCTTTATTTCCTTGGATTATTAACCTGAGCCTGTGCTGCTGCAAGACGAGCTATAGGCACACGGAACGGTGAACAGGAAACATAGTTCAAACCTGCTCTATGACAGAAATCAACCGATGAAGGCTCTCCGCCGTGCTCCCCACAGATACCAAGTTTTATATTAGGACGAGTCTTTTTCCCTAATTGAACTGCCATTTCAACCAATTTACCAACACCTGTCTGGTCGAGCTTTGCGAATGGATCTGATTCATAGATTTTCTTCGCATAGTAATCTTCAAGGAAGTTGCCGGCGTCGTCACGGGAGAATCCGAAGGTCATCTGGGTTAAGTCATTGGTTCCGAAAGAGAAGAATTCTGCTTCGGTCGCAATATCGTCAGCTGTTAAAGCTGCCCTTGGAATCTCAATCATTGTTCCCACCATGTACTTAAGATCAACTCCGGCTTTTTTGATTATCTCATCAGCAGTTTTTACCACAACATCTTTTACATACTTTAATTCCTTAACATCTCCGACAAGAGGAATCATAATTTCAGGTATAACGCTCATGCCTTCCTTATTTACATTGATAGCTGCCTCAATAACAGCTCTGGTTTGCATTTCTGCAATTTCAGGATAAGAAACTGCCAAACGACATCCACGATGGCCCATCATAGGGTTAAATTCATGAAGGCTTATAACAACTGCCTTTAAAGCATCAAAACTCATACCCATTTCTTGGGCTAAATTTGCTATATCATCATCCTCCTGAGGAAGGAACTCATGTAGCGGCGGATCCAAGTAACGAATGGTAACAGGGAAGCCCTTCATTTCGCGGAAGAGACCTTCAAAGTCCCCTCTCTGCATGGGAAGCAATTTGTCAAGTGCCTTTCTTCTCTGCTCTTCAGTGCGGGAAACAATCATTTCACGCATAGCTTTAATTCTTTCGCCTTCAAAGAACATGTGCTCGGTACGGCACAGACCGATTCCCTCTGCACCGAATTTGAAAGCCTGAGCTGCATCTGCGGGGGAATCCGCATTTGTTCTTACCTTAAGCACCCGGAGCTCGTCTGCCCAGCTCATAAATTTACCGAAATCACCGGTAAGCTCAGGAGCAACAGTAGGTAATTTGCCTGTATAAACATTACCTGTCGAACCGTCAAGAGAAATCCAGTCGCCTTCTTTATAAATGTTTCCTGCTTTATCTTTAAAGATTTTTTCAGCTTCATTTATTGTAAGCTCACCACAGCCTGCTACACAGCATCTGCCCATACCACGGGCTACAACAGCAGCGTGGGAGGTCATACCACCGCGAGCAGTTAAGATACCCTGCGAAACGTGCATACCCTCGATATCTTCAGGTGATGTCTCAAGACGTACCAGAATAACCATTTTCTCGCCATTCTCAAATGCTTTGGCCGCATCCTCAGCTGTAAAGAATACCTTACCTGTAGCTGCTCCGGGAGAAGCGGGAAGCCCCTTTGCAATAGGCTTTGCAGCCTTTAAAGTTTTTGATTCAAAATTAGGATGGAGAAGTGAATCAAGCTGTTTCGGCTCAACCTTCAAAATTGCTTCTTCCTTTGTCAGCATACCTTCGCTAACTAAATCAACAGCAATTTTTAAAGCAGCTTGGGCTGTACGTTTACCATTTCTGGTCTGAAGCATGAATAATTTGCCGCGTTCAATAGTAAACTCCATATCCTGCATGTCACGATAGTGATTTTCAAGGGTATTAGCTATTTTGACAAACTGATCATATGCAGTAGGGTTAGTTTCTTTAAGCTGGTCAATGGTCTGGGGAGTACGAATACCCGCAACAACATCTTCCCCCTGAGCATTCATTAGGAATTCGCCATAGAGCTTCTTTTCGCCGGTTGATGGATTTCTGGTAAATGCAACACCGGTTCCTGAATCTTCGCCCATATTACCATAAACCATTTCCTGTACGTTAACAGCTGTACCCCAATCACTTGGAATATCGTTCATACGACGATAGTAAATAGCTCTTGGATTATCCCATGAGCGGAAAACAGCTTCTACTGCTTCTATCAATTGAACTTTAGGATCCTGCGGGAATTCTGTACCCTTTTCTTTTTTATATAGGTCTTTATATTGTTCAACGAGTTTCTTTAAATCGTCGGCTTCTAAGTCAGTATCCAGCTTAACACCCTTATTATTCTTCATTGATTCCAATAGATGTTCAAACTTATTTTTTTCAATTCCCATAACAACATCGCTGAACATATGAATGAATCTTCTGTAGCTGTCATAAGCAAATCTCGGATTATTTGTAAGTTTAGCAAGTCCTTCAACAACCACATCATTCAGGCCGAGGTTAAGAATTGTATCCATCATACCGGGCATTGATGCTCTCGCACCGGAACGAACCGATACAAGTAATGGATTCTCAGGGTTTCCAAATTGCTTTTCAACTACCTGTTCCATTTTGGTCAAATACTGATAAATTTCATCCTCAATATCTTTTTTGATTGTCTTTCCGTCATCATAATATCTGGTACATGCCTCTGTTGTAACTGTAAAGCCTCTAGGTACAGGCAAACCAAGGCCTGTCATCTCAGCAAGGTTTGCACCCTTTCCGCCGAGTAAATTCCTCATCGAAGCATTTCCTTCGTTGAAGAAATAAACGTATTTAATCATTCATACTACCTCCTGATTATATAATAGAAGCAATTCATGCTTTCTTGTCACTAGAATGACATCTTGTCCATCAAATATCCATTTAATTCTTTAATTGGTATTCTCACCTGTTGCATTGTATCACGTTCGCGAATGGTAATGCAATCATCTTCTAAAGAATCAAAATCAAAAGTAATACAGAATGGTGTACCTATTTCATCCTGCCTTCTATATCGCTTACCGATTGAACCGGCTTCATCGAACTCACAAACATAATCCTTACTGAGGGCTTCATATATTTTTAAAGCATCATCAGACAGTTTCTTCGAAAGAGGTAGTACTGCAACCTTCACAGGTGCAAGAGCAGGATGCAATCTTAATACTGTTCTCACATCACCTTCTGCGACTTCTTCTTCATCATAGGCATCACAGAGGAATGCCAATGCCACACGATCGGCTCCTAACGACGGCTCTACACAATATGGAACGTATTTTTCATTTTTTACAGGATCAAAGTACGATAAATCCTCTTTTGCATGCTCTATGTGCTGCTTCAAGTCAAAATCTGTGCGATCAGCAATGCCCCAAAGCTCACCCCATCCAAAAGGAAATTTAAACTCAATATCAGTGGTTGCTTTGCTATAATGAGACAGTTCTTCCTTGGCATGATCACGCATCTTAATATTTTCTTCTTTCATACCAAGACTAATCAGCCAATTTTTGCAGAAATCTTTCCAATAGTAAAACCAATCCAAATCGGTCCCGGGTTCGCAGAAAAACTCAAGTTCCATTTGCTCAAACTCTCTTGTCCTGAATATAAAATTACCCGGTGTGATTTCGTTTCTGAATGATTTACCGATTTGCCCTATACCAAAGGGTATTTTTTTGCGGGTGCTTCTTTGAACATTCTTAAAATTGACAAATATACCCTGAGCAGTTTCCGGACGTAAGTATATTTCATTTTTGGAATCTTCGGTAACACCCTGGAAGGTTTTGAACATAAGATTAAATTTTCTTATATCAGTAAAGTCATGTGCACCACAATTAGGGCACGGAATATTCTTTTCTTTCATATAGGCTGTCATAACATCATTTGGCAGACCATCTACAGCCATTTCAATTTTATTTTCAGTGTTATAATCTTCAATAATTTTATCGGCTCTGTGTCTTGTTTTGCACTGTTTGCAATCAATAAGAGGATCTGAAAATCCTCCTACATGACCGGAAGCAACCCAAACCTGCGGATTCATCAGTATAGCACAATCTACACCCACATTATAGGGATTTTCCTGAATGAATTTTTTCCACCAAGCCTTTTTGACATTATTTTTAAACTCAACACCTAACGGCCCGTAGTCCCATGTGTTGGCAAGTCCATCATAAATTTCCGATCCTTGAAAAATAAAGCCACGGTTTTTGCACAGCGCTACCACTTTGTCCATGGTTTTTTCGAACTGCATCTGGTATTCCTCCTAAATATCTCAATATTAAAGTAGTTAAACTTGATCCTCATTACTATTAAGTGATGTCTCAATCATATTATCATGTGTCAGTTGAGGTTTTTTGATTTTATGATAGGAAATAGATCCTTCATCAATCTCATGTATGGCAATGGTCACATCCTTATCCGAATTAAACCCTGTAAGCTTTTGTGCTCCATTAGTCAACATACGGGCGCGTTTGGCTGCCAAAATCACTAACGTATATCGGCTTTCGACCTTCTTCAGTAAAGAAGACATCGGGGGATAAATCATAACATTCCAACTCCTCTAAATATTTTTATATTTCTTTATCAATAATTGATTTCTATTTGTTCGCATTTGCTCAGCCTGCACTATGTTAAAGATTCTTTGTGCTGCATTTTCAATGCTGTCATTCAAAATCAAATAATCATAATTTTCAATATATTTAAATTCATCTTTTGCACGTCCAAGCCTTTTAATTATTGATTCCTCAGTATCTGTTCCTCTTCCTCTGAGTCTCTTCTCTAGCTCATTGAAATCCGGCGGAATAATAAAACAGAGTACACAATCAGGAAAAAGGCGTTTTACGTTAAGTGCTCCATCAACTTCGATTTCCAGTATGACTATCTTTCCTTTTTCAATCTCACTGCAAACGAGGTCTCTGGGGGTTCCGTAGTAATTCCCGCAGTACTCCACCCATTCTATTAATTCATCATTTTTTATCATTTCCTCGAATTGTTCTCTGGTTTTAAAGTAGTAGTTTATGCCTTCAATCTCGTTGGCTCTTGGAATCCGTGATGTAGCTGAAATTGACAAAACAAATCTGGGATCATTCTCCATCATGCTTCGTACTATAGTTCCCTTACCCACACCGGCCGGCCCTGATACTACAATAAGTAAACCCGGAATCATATATCTGCCTCCCGTTCGGGTTTAATTTTTTTCAAAGCCTCACCAGCAGTATCTTCTTCCAAGTCTTGTATCCTGTTGGCAACTGTTTCGGGCTGAAGAGAAGAAAGAATAACATGATCGCTATCTGTAATGATAACGGCTCGTGTCCTTCTGCCATAGGTGGCATCTATTAAAACTCCCCGTTCTCTTCCTTCTTGAATAATCCGCTTTATAGGCGCTGATTCAGGGCTAACAATAGCAACTATTTTATTTGCGGAAACCATATTCCCAAACCCAATGTTTATTAGCTTCATAAGCGCCTCCTCCTCAAGAATTATTCAATATTCTGTATTTGCTCACGTAACTTTTCAATTTCACTTTTCAACTCAACAACGTTTCGTGTAATATCAATATCGCTTGCTTTTGATCCAATTGTATTAACTTCCCTGTTCATTTCCTGAATCAAAAAATCTGCTTTTTTACCAACCGGGCTGCCGGCATCAAGCATGTCTCGCATTTGCATAATATGACTTCTTAATCTGACAAGCTCTTCATCTATACTGCACTTATCGGCAAACATGGCAACTTCGGTAGCGATTCGCCCCGGATCAACCTTCTGTAGATCAATTAGCTCCGATAGTCTTGCCTCAAGTTTTTCTTTATACTCTTTTACGACAAATGGCGCTTTTTCGCAAATTTTTCCGATATATGTTTCAATTACCGAAAGGTTTAATAAAAGGCTCTCCTTGAGCTTTTCCCCTTCCCGAGTTCTCATCTGCAGAAGCTCATCAAGGGCTAAGCTAAAAGCCTTTTCTAAAATCTTACCGACTTCCTCGTTATTGTCCTGTTTCTCAACCTTCAAAATATCAGGAAAGCGGGCTAAGGATGTAGCTGATATATCGTCTCTAAGGCCAAGATTGACTGAAATTTTTCTCATTGAGTCACAGTATGCTTTTGCAAGTCCTTCATCAATCATTACCTCTTGAAAATCAGAGGATTTATTATTATAGGTTATGTAGATATCAATCTTTCCCCTTTGAATTTTCGCTGAGGCAAGAGAGCGAATCAGTTCTTCGAAGGCTGAAATCTGTTTCGGCATTCTAAGAAAGATGTCACTGTATCGATGATTTACTGTTTTAATCTCAATTGTAAAAGTAATATCTTGTTCTGTATATTCGCAATGGCCAAAGCCGGTCATACTTCTCAGCATTAATTAAATACTCCTTATAACTGTCAGTATAATTCAATATAATTTCTACTTATCCATAGCAAGAACATTCTTTATTGATTGGTAAACTCTTGACTTATCAAAGGGTTTTACGACAAAATCCTTGGCACCCTGTTTAATGGCTTCAATAACCATTGATTGTTGCCCCATTGCCGAAACCATTATAATACGCGTCTTCGGGCTAACGTTCAGGACTTCCTTAACAGCCTGTATGCCATCCATCTCGGG
This sequence comes from uncultured Ruminiclostridium sp., assembly GCA_964462075.1. GTDB lineage: Bacteria > Bacillota > Clostridia > DSM-8532 > DSM-8532 > DTU059. The sequence goes on from CAYWXN010000001.1 coordinate 6,565, forward strand.
CATGGTTATATCTAAAGTCAAAATATCCGGTTGATATTTCTTCGCAGCATCAATAGCTTCATGACCATTAGATGCTTCTCCTACAACTTCATAATCGTCGGATTGCTCAATGATTTTTCTTAATAAGGTTCGCATGAATATTGCATCATCAGTAATAACAAAAGTAATCTTACTCATAAATTTATTTCACCCATCTCATACATTATAATTGAAAGGACAGAAATAGTCGCTGTTTCTACCCTTAATATTCGCTTTCCTAAGCTCACAATATCACAACCTATATTTGCACATTCTTCCACTTCTTGATGTATGAAACCGCCTTCAGGTCCTACAAATAACGCGATATCCCTAATCTTATTAATATTATAACATTTCAATGTTTCTTTCAAACATTTTTTTCCCTCGTTTTCATATAACATTAAAGCCGCACTAAAAGGTTTAGTTTTTATCAAAGCATCTTTAAAAGTGATAGGCTCGGTGACCTCAGGCACATAAGCTCTGCGACATTGTTTGGCTGCTTCCTTTGATATTCTTGACCAGCGTTCTGTTTTTTTTTCGCTGTCTATTTTATTAAGCTTAACAACAGTTCTGTTTGTTATAACAGGAATAATCCTATGGACCCCCAACTCGACTCCCTTTTGTATGATAAGGTCCATTTTTTCACCCTTAGGCAATCCCTGAAACAATGTAACACGAGTTTCCGGTTCTGTTTCGGTTTGAAATACAGCCTTTATTTCGGCAATCGCACTGGATTTTTCCAACGCGAGAATATTTGCTTCGTATTCGACACCGCTCCCATCAAATACAAGTATTGTATCTCCGGGTTTGAGCCTCAGAACTTGCCGTAAATGTTTTAAATCAACCCCCTCCAGAGTTATTTTGTTGTTTTGAATATTATTGGGAGAGACCATAAATCTATGCACGAAAAACCATCGCCTCCCACTCTCCCATATTCAATTCCTCTAAAAGAATAAAACCTACGTCTGAATAATTTCTTTTTACTTCGGCTTTTCGTTCCTTAATAATTCCCGAAAGTATAATATTTGTTCCGCTTTTTACATATTTCTTTATTTCTTTAGATATATCAATAATAACATCTGCAATAATGTTTATAAATATCAAATCAAAAGATTCCTCAGGAACATCATTCAATGCGCCCCGCATCACCCGAATTTTATTTGTTTCTCCATTATTATCGATATTCTGACGAGCAGTCCTAACGGCTGCATCATCGATATCCACAGCTAATGCTGTTGATGCACCGAGTTTTACGGCCAAGAGCCCTAATATAGCTGTTCCGCAGCCCAAATCAAGCACTCTGTCGTTGCCTCTTAAATATTTCTCACCCAGAACAGCGCACATCTTTGTTGTTTCATGTGTCCCTGTACCAAAGGCCATACCCGGATCCATCTCAATAACTATTTCATCTTCTTGAGGACTGTATTCCTCCCAGCTTGGCTTAATCACTATTTTTTCGGTAAACTTGAAAGGCTTAAAGTACTGTTTCCACGCATCTTTCCATTCGGCATCATCGCGGAGGGCATACTTAATCGCTCCGGAACCGACATTAATTAGATTGGAAATGCTGTCAATAGTAAGCTTAAGTTCATCAGATATGATTATGGGGCTGAGCTCATCTGAAAAGTAGGCTTTAACTATAACATCGGTCCCGTATTTTTCTATTAGCCCATCATCGGCATAATCAAGATATTTGTTATTTTCAAGGGCTTGACGAAATGCCACCGGGTCAACCATTTCAGTTCCGTTTGCCCCCATGTTCATAAGCTTCTCGGCTATTGCCTCTGATGCTTCCAGTGTCGTTATGACTGAGACTTCAATCCATCTCATAGGGTACCTGCTTTCAATCCTTAAATTTATCTCTAACTTTTTCGAAAAATCCCTTTTTCTGTTCGAGCCCTTCATCACCACTGATTTCAGCAAATTGGCGCAATAGTTCTTTTTGCTTATTGGATAGCTTTGCGGGAACTTCCACATTCACACGAATATATTGATCTCCTCTGGAATTACTTCTCAGGCGCTTTATTCCCTTACCTTTTAACTTGAAAACAGTAGACGTCTGAGTTCCGTCAGGTATATTGTACTTTATAATACCGTCGATAGTGGGAATATCTATTTCAGCTCCTAAAGCTGCTTGCGTAAATGATATAGGTACATCACAAACAACGTCATAGCCTTCTCGTTTGAATATTTCATGGGGTTTGATATGTATTATCACATACAAATCGCCTGACTGACCGCCTCTTAGGCCTGACTCACCTTCACCCTTAAGTGATATGGTCTGACCACCATCAATACCGGCAGGAATATTTAGACTTATTCGTGAATTCTTTGTTACTCTTGCTTTCCCATGACATGTTTCACAAGGCTGACTAATAATCTTTCCCTCACCATGGCAAGTATCGCAAGTTTTTACATTAACAAACTGACCAAAGGGTGTTGCCTGAGTATAACGCACTTGCCCTGTTCCTTGGCACTGCTTGCAGTTTTCTGCTGAGGTTCCCGGTTTTGCACCGGTTCCGCTGCATGTGGCACAGGTCTGCATTTTGGTCACTAGTATCTCCTTAGTCACACCAAATGCGGCTTCCTCAAAAGTAATCTCCACTGAATACTGAATATCCTTACCCCGGATAGGTCCGTTACGTCCGCTTTTTCTGCTTCTCCCGAAGCCTCCGCCCATAAAAGTGTCAAAAAGATCATCCAACCCGCCGAAGCCAAAACCGTCGAATCCGCTGAAACCGCCGCCCGTACCATCAAAGGCAGAATGCCCGAAACGGTCATAGCTGGAACGTTTTTGTTCATCACTTAATACACTGTAGGCTTCATTGATTTCTTTAAACTTTGCTTCAGCATCCTTATCTCCGGGATTTATATCCGGATGATACTGTTTAGCCAGTTTCCTATAAGCCTTCTTTATATCTTCAGAGGATGCCTGCTTTGATATTCCAAGCACCTCATAATAATCTCTCTTATCAGCCAAGTATAACCCTCCAAAATAGCATTTGATATGCAAACGCGAAACGGTAAATGTCATTCATACGTAGTTTCAATGCCTCGTCACTCGTTCGAAATCCGCAGTAGCTTGCTGCCAATCAGACTTCGCTTTCGCTCTTCTTCTTGGACAAGCCTTGCATGGGTGCTACTACTGTTTCCTTTCGTCGCTTCGCTCCTTGTAAACAGTGTAGCGACCTGCATCAGATTTCGGTAACGGGTGAGGTCATTATACCACATATACCAGACAAATACCGTTCCGAATTAATATTAGCATAAGATTTTTTAAAATTATGGATTTAACCAACGCATTTTATTTATTTATCATCCTCGTCAACTACCTTGTAATCTGCATTATATATATTGTCTTGAGGGTTACCTTCTGCACCGGGATTAAATCCGGCTTCAGGATTAGGCCCTTGTCCCTGAGAATTCTGTTGGTATAACTTTTGTGATATACCGTAGAATGCTTGGGTGAGGCCTTCGGTAGCTTGCTTAATTGCAGCATTGTCGCTACCTTTAAGTGCATCCTTAACCTTGCCGATCTCGGCTTCAATTGCAGATTTGTCATCAGCGCTTATTTTGTCGCCCATATCTTTTAGCGCCTTCTCTGTTTGATAAACAGCACTGTCTGCTTCATTACGGGTTTCAATACTCTCTTTTTGCTTTTTGTCCTCTGCCGCAAATCTTTCAGCTTCTTTAACTGCCTTGTCAATATCGGCATCGCTTAAGTTACTGCTAGCGGTAATGGTTATATTCTGTTCATTTCCTGTTCCCATATCCTTAGCAGATACATGTACTATACCGTTGGCATCAATATCAAATGTAACCTCAATCTGAGGAACTCCACGAGGAGCCGGTGGGATACCCGTAAGCTGGAAATTACCCAATAGTTTGTTATGCGCGGCCATCTCACGTTCGCCTTGGTAAACCTTAATGTCAACACTGGTTTGTCCATCAGCGGCAGTTGAGAATATCTGGCTCTTCTTTGAAGGAATTGTTGTATTTCTTTCAATCAACTTTGTAAATACTCCGCCAAGAGTTTCAATTCCGAGTGACAACGGAGTTACGTCCAAAAGAAGCAAATCCTTGACCTCTCCCGAAAGAACGCCCGCCTGTATGGCTGCTCCGACAGCAACACATTCATCAGGATTTATACCCTTAAAAGGATCCTTTCCTAAGAATCTCTTGACAGCATCTTGCACTGCAGGAATACGGGTTGAACCGCCAACCAATAATATTCTGTCCACTTCATTAGGTGCAAGGCCCGCATCTGAAAGAGCTTTGCGAAGCGGTTCCATTGTCTTTTCAACCAAATCTGCCGTAAGTTCATCAAACTTTGCACGGGTCAAACTCATATCCAAGTGCTTAGGTCCTGTTGCATCGGCAGTAATAAAGGGCAGGTTGATATTTGTCTGAGCTACACCCGAAAGCTCGATTTTAGCCTTTTCGGCTGCTTCCTTAAGACGTTGCATCGCCATTTTATCGTTTCTTAAATCTATACCGTTGTCTTTTTTAAAGCCGTCTGCAAGCCAATCAATAACTCTCTGGTCAAAATCGTCTCCGCCTAAACGGTTATTTCCGTTAGTTGCCAGAACTTCAAAAACTCCGTCTCCGATTTCGAGAAGGGATACGTCAAAGGTTCCGCCCCCTAAGTCGAAGACAAGAATTTTTTGATCACTTTCTTTGTCTAAACCATAAGCCAATGCCGCAGCGGTAGGTTCATTGATTATTCGTAATACTTCAAGTCCCGCAATTTTACCGGCATCTTTTGTTGCCTGTCGCTGTGAGTCGGAGAAATATGCAGGAACCGTAATAACTGCTTGAGAAACTTTTTCACCCAAGTATGCCTCTGCATCAGCCTTAAGCTTTTGCAGAACCATTGCTGATATTTCCGGTGGCGTATAATTTTTTTCGTCAATTTTTATCTTCCTATCAGTACCCATGTCTCTTTTTATGGACATAACGGTTCTTTCGGGATTTGTAATAGCCTGACGTTTTGCTACTTGCCCGACGAGTCTCTCTCCGGTTTTTGAAAAAGCTACAACCGAAGGGGTTGTGCGGTTTCCTTCCGCATTTGCGATTACTACGGGCTCGCCGCCTTCCATAACGGCTACACACGAGTTAGTTGTTCCAAGGTCTATGCCTATAACTTTTGCCATTTTAAACACTCTCCTGTTATTATATTTAAGGTCAAAGAGTACAATTAAAAAGTATCTTTTATAATTGTTAACTAATTCTTTTTTGTTACCGAATTTTTATTGTCAATTTGCCACCTTTACCATTGAATGACGTATTACTACTTCATCTTTATAAATATAGCCTTTTTGAAATTCTTCTGTTATTATGTTGCATTCGAGAGTATCATCCTCGATATGCATAACAGCATGATGAAATTCCGGATCAAAGCACTTGCCAACTGCTTTAATAGGCTTGACACCTAATTGACACAATGTGTCTACAGTTTGCTTATAAATTAGATTTACACCTTCCTGTAATCCCTGGCTTTCTTCCTTTTCAGCTGCCGTTACAGCCCTTTCGAAGTTATCCACTACCGGAAGAAATTTTCCTACTACATCGGCAACCGCATCGACATAAATTCTTTCTTTCTCTTTCTGAGTCCTTTTTCTGAAATTATCAAATTCCGCAGCCAACCGTTGCATTCTTTCTAATAATTCTTTTAACTCAGCATCTTTCTTTTCGACGACCTCATTAAGGTCGATGTCTTCATTTTGTTTATCCAAATCATCATCGTTTGGTGTAGGTGATTCAGTAATTATGTCAGCTTCTTCGTCCTCGATGATTATCTTTTTTGGGTCAACATCATTGCTTTTAGTCATTTTCTACTTCCTTTCATATCTATCAGGGGTCATCCCCAAACATTCGTATTATTTCTCTATTCAGAAGTTCCCTGATGTATTTTATTGAAGAAACCACCTTACCATAGGTCATACGTGTCGGCCCTATGACGCCGATGGTTCCAATATCCTTACCCTCTCTGCCATAGACAGTGGTAATTATACTCAGATCCTTCATTTCATCAATTTCATTTTCACTGCCTATTTTAAAGTCAAACTGCTGCTTTTTTGATGACTCAATGACTAATTGGTTTATTATTTCTTTTTCCTTAAGAAGATCCAAAACCTCACGTGCTTTTATTAAATCATTAAACTCGGGGTAGTTTAATATATTAGTTATTCCGTCCAAATAAACATCCGAAGTAGCAATTTTTCGTACGCAGTCTTCTATTGCTTCAAAAATCGGTATTATCGCTTCGGTAGGGATATTAAAGTCTTTTTGCAGTTCCTTTACCATAGGCATAGAAACCTGATCTATAGTTTTCCCTGATATAATCATGTTAAAAGCCTGATTAAGCTTTGCAATATGATTGTTATCAATTTTTTTCTCGTGGTTTATAAGCCTATTGTGAACAATTCCGCCTCCCGCAACTATTACCACCAGTATTCTTCTTTCGTCAACACCTAAGAGCTGAACGGACTTTATTACTGTTCTTGAAAGCTGTGGGGTCATTACGAATGCAGTGTATCCTGTTATATGGGATATAATTGTACCGGCTCTTTTAATAAGCTGATTAATTTCTTCGATCTTTTCGTCCATAGCCTCTCTGATAATGACCATTTCATTCTTGGCAAGACTATGAATCTGCATTAAATTTTCTACATAGAATCTATATCCTTTATCAGAGGGTATCCTTCCGGCAGATGTATGGGGTTGGGTGATAAAACCTAACTCCTCTAAGTCAGCCATTTCGTTGCGTATAGTTGCAGAGCCAAGGCCTAACTCGTGTTTTCTGGCAATAGTCCTGGAACCAACAGGCTGAGCCGATTGGATATAATCATCTATTATGGATTTCAATATACTACGTTTTCTCTCATTAAGCTCATTTTCCAAGACCATTACCTTCACCTCCGCTCTATTGTTAGCACTCTCTGTCATTGAGTGCTAATATTAAAATATCATTCTAGTTTCTCTTTGTCAAGTATTCGTGATTCATAATTGTAATAAGGTTACAGTAGAGCCTATAATAATGAAATACCCGTGTACGAATACACGGGTATTATTTGTCATTAAAGTGCTCTAATATGTAATTTAATAAAATTATCTCTGAATTATTATGGACATTCGAACCCCTTCACCATGCATATCATCGGTTTCCAGTCTACATTTCAAATAACTGAGCTTTTGCATATTTTCAATATATTTATTGTCTGATTTCAGTTCTTCCAAATCAGTAACAACATCACCGGTGATATCGATATGTACATAATTATTGTCTTCATATGCTACCACTTCAATACTGCCGATACGTTTATTCTCTTCCTTCTTGCTATACACCTTCTCAAGAAGCAGCCAGATTAAATCACCAAGCGGAAGTGAAATCCTGTCCGCGATCTCCTTATCTACCTCAATATTCTCGCCCAGAGTAGAAAACATAACCTCAAGATGATTTTCCTCAATTACTGAACATACTAATCGCGTAAGCTTTTGGAATGCTTGCTGCAAGGTTACCATGCGCAATTCTTTCAGAATATTTCGGATATCGGTAATCAAGTGATAGGCTTTTGTGGACTCAATAGTCAATGCATCATTGCTGCCGAAACGAAGAACAGCTTCATCTTTCACCGAATCATATAATGAACTGACATTTTGTATTATTTCGATTATTTGATCCAATCGCTCCAAAGGAATTCTCACATATTGGTCGGCAGAACTCGTATTGCGGACCTTCTGCATTCGGATTGCTTTTATAATGTCTGAGGCATCTACCTTTTTTTCTCTTAGTACGATTTCTCCAAACTTCATTTTATTGTTGCTGCTATTTTGTTTTTTCAGAACGTCCTCAACTTCCGATTGGGCTAAGGCTCCCTCCTGGACCAAGATTTCTCCTATGCGGGATTCTCGTACCATGGGCTGACGTACTTCAAGAAGAATATCATCCTTGCTGCTGGCAAGATTCATTAGATGTCTGATAACTTCCCCGTTAAATTTGTTGTCATCCATTATCTTAGGATTATTGTTTAGCTTTTTAATAAAGTTGATAGAATCCAGAATCAGATTTATTATGGTTTTTGATATTACAGGACAATATTTTCTTACTGCTTCAAGCAACTCTTCAGTAGCTACGGTTATTTTTGTACTGGCAGTATTATTAAGAAGTCCTGAAAGTCCTCTGATTGTGTGGAAGCTGCAATAAATAGAATTCAGGCATTCCTTATTACCGGGATCCATTTCTAAATTTACAAGTTCGAGCTCAATGTCATCCAGAATCTCCAGAATCTCTCCCAGAAAATCTTCCATATAACTATTGCTGATTTCCGAAATCACGGGCACTGCTACAGCTATATCATTATCTTTCTTTTTTGCCATGAAGATCCCTCCTTTATACCCCTTATTAAATATAATATTATATTATATTAATTCAACAATAATTGCATCGGCAATGTCCATTCCTTTTTTTGTTAATTTTATCACTGGCCCTTGCCGTTCAACGAGTTTTTGTGCTATAAACTTTTCAATCTTTCTACCATGCTTTCTCACTAAATCAATTTTAAAATCTTTTGAAAGCTTTGAGAGATCAATTCCCTCATTAAGTCGCAGCCCTAAAAAAATACTTTCTTCAAGTTCGTTTTCCTTCGAAAGATAACTATCCTCCGATAAAATCAGATTTCTTTTTTTAACACCTTCAATGTACCCCAAAACATCGGCTATATTGGCAAAACGTCTTCTATTGTAATGTGAATGTGCACCTGCACCAACTCCGAGGTATTCTCCTCTTCTCCAGTAATTCATATTATGTCGGCATCTTAAATGAGGTTTCGCAAAATTTGATATTTCATATTGATATAGTCCTGCTGCATTAAAGCTATCAACAGCATAATGATACATCTTCCTGTCAAGTTCATCCTCTGCCTCTTTGATAATGCCTTTTTTCTTCATATCACCGTAAACAGTACCATCCTCAATAATTAAGCTGTAACATGAAACATGAGCAAGGTCTAAGTCTATAACCCATTTTATAGTATCTTGCCATTGTTCAAAAGTCTGATATGGAATACCAAATATAATATCGGCATTTAAATTTTCGAATTCATGTTTTTGTGCCAGTTTTAAAGAAAACAAAAAATCTTCGCAGGTATGAATTCTACCCAGTTCTTTTAGGATTTTATCCTGACGAGCTTGTAGGCCAATACTTAGACGGTTTACACCGGAATCCTTATATACTATTAGCTTATCATCGGTTAGAGTGCCCGGATTGCATTCGATAGTGCATTCCCAATCCGTGGAAACCTTATAATATGAATAAACGGTATCCAGTATTTTAGATATATACACAGCAGGAATCAGAGATGGCGTTCCGCCCCCTATAAAAACAGTCTCTACATGTGGGTTATTGAATTCTTCTGCCTTAAGTATAAGTTCAGAGACCAGAGCATCAATATATGCTTTCCAAAAGTCCTCCATCCCGGAATAGGACGGAAAATCGCAATAAAAGCACTTCTGCTTGCAAAAAGGGATATGAATATATAAACCGATTTGTTTTTGATCCATATACTAATCCTTCATCTCAATATTTTACGTATCCAGCTTCAGGACGCTCATAAATGCCTCTTGCGGCACTTCTACGCTGCCGACCTGACGCATACGCTTCTTGCCTTCCTTCTGCTTTTCAAGCAGCTTTCTCTTTCTAGATATATCTCCTCCGTAGCACTTGGCGAGAACGTCTTTTCTAAAGGCTTTAACCGTTTCCCTCGCTATTATTTTGTTTCCTATACAGGCTTGTATCGGAATCTCAAACATTTGCCTTGGGATAGTTTCCTTTAATTTTTCGGCCATTCTTCTTCCTCTTGAATATGCCTTGTCGGCATGAATAATGAAGGTAAGTGCGTCGACTACCTCATTGTTCATCTTAATATCCATCTTAACAAGGTTAGACTCCTTATAACCTTTAAGCTCATAATCTAATGATGCGTACCCTTTGGTGCGGGATTTCAATGCATCAAAGAAATCATATATTATTTCATTAAGCGGCATCTCGTACTTCAACATGGCTCTGGTTGCTTCCAGATATTCCATACCCAGATATGTTCCCCTCCGTTCCTGACAAAGCTCCATTATATTGCCTACATATTCAGTAGGCGACATTATGGTAACATTCACTATAGGCTCTTCCATACTCTCGATTAATGTTATATCGGGCATATTGGTGGGGTTATCAAGTTCGATTATTTCTCCGTTGGTTTTTATTATTTTATAGATAACACTTGGTGCTGTCGTAATAAGATCGAGATTATATTCACGCTCCAACCGCTCCTGAATAATCTCCATGTGAAGCAATCCAAGAAATCCGCAGCGGAAACCAAAGCCTAATGCTTTAGAAGTCTCAGGCTCAAACATTAATGACGCATCATTTAGCTGAAGCTTTTCAAGAGAATCCCTAAGGTCACCATATTTAGAACCGTCGGCGGGATATATACCGCAGAACACCATGGGAACAGCCTTTTTGTACCCAGGTAATGGCTCTTTAGCCGGATTTGATGCAATAGTTATAGTATCACCGACACGACAATCCTTAACATTTTTAATACTTCCACAGATAAAGCCTACCTCCCCGGCGAGAAGTGTTTCGCTGGGTATAAGTCCTCCGGGCCTTAAATAACCGATTTCTGTTATTAAAAATTCCTTTCCGGTGTGCATCATACGAATAATATCACCCAGTATGGCTTTTCCTTCCATGACACGAACATATGCAACAACACCTTTGTAGGTATCATAGTAGGAATCAAAAACCAAGGCTCTTAAAGGATCGTCATCATCACCTGTCGGTGGAGGAATGGTCTCAACTATTTTTTCCAAAACACTATCGATATTTATTCCGTTTTTAGCTGATATTTGCGGAGCTCCTTGTGCTTCAATACCTATTACATCTTCTATTTCCTGAATTATCTCATCAGGTCTTGCACTGGGAAGATCTATCTTATTAATGACTGGCATTATCTCAAGGTTGTGTTCAAGAGCAAGGTATACATTGGCCAAAGTCTGGGCTTCTATTCCTTGTGAAGCATCAACCACCAACACTGCCCCTTCACAAGCCGCAATGCTTCTGGAAACCTCATAGTTAAAATCCACATGACCCGGTGTATCAATAAGATTTAGAATATATTCAATACCGTCAGATGCCTTATATACCATTCTTACTGCTTGCGCCTTAATGGTTATTCCGCGTTCGCGCTCAATATCCATATTGTCAAGAACCTGCTCATCCATTTCTCTTGAGGTAAGAGCACCGGTTTTTTCGAGCAGTCTGTCGGCTAAAGTCGATTTACCGTGGTCAATATGCGCTATTATGCAAAAATTACGTATTCTCTTCTGTCTTTCTAATCCCATATTCACAAAACTCCAATAAGTGTATTGATTAATTAAATCATAATTATACCATAAGCACTTTTCACGTACAATTGTAATGACATCACCCATTACCGAAATCAAAGAATTTTAGGTCTATATTTATTATGCAACATTTATAGGGTTTGTCAGTCATAAATATAAGCTAGGATGAAGCAGATCTATAAGGAGCAGTATGGATTCCGACCTGATTTTGTCAATTTGTCTGGCAACACTTGCCGGTCTTTCAACCGGTATCGGAGGATTGGTCGCGGTACTGTTTAAAAGAACCAATACCAAGGTTTTATCCATAATGCTAGGCTTCTCAGCCGGTATTATGATTTATATTTCTTTCATCGAACTTTATCAGGAATCTCTGACAAATCTGTGCAATATACATGGTCCCGTCGGAGGAAAAATTCTTACCGCTCTGGCATTTTTCTTTGGGATCACTCTTATGGCTTTAATAAATGAGTTTATACCCGAACCTAATCATCCCCATAGAGCAAGGAAAATTGAATCGGTACATAAAGCCAGCATCTACGACAGTAACAGGAATGCCGGCAAGCTTCTTAGAACCGGCATTTTCACTGCAATAGCGGTTACTCTTCATAATTTCCCCGAAGGTATCGCGTCCTATGTATCGACCATGAAAAGTTCGGCTCTGGGGGCATCAATTGCTTTAGCCATAGCAATTCATAATATACCTGAAGGAATCGCCGTATCCATTCCTGTTTATTATGCCACCGGCAGCAGAAAAAAAGCCTTATTTGCTTCCCTTATTTCCGGTTTATCTGAGCCATTGGGCGCCATAATCGCCATGGCTGTTCTCGGACCGTTGATTACCGACACAATGTTCGGTATTATATTCGGTGCAGTTGCCGGAATAATGGTATATATCTCCCTTGACGAGCTATTGCCTACATCAAGAGAATACGGGGAACACAATCTTTCTATTCTGGGAATAATGTTAGGCATGGCACTTATGGCCATTAGCGTCATCTTTATTTTTTAAATCAGGCCTGAAAATGATAACAGCAATACCCAAGTAAACACCGTAATAATCGACAATAATGATGTCATTACTACTATTTCTCCCGCTAACTCGCCGTTTCCACCTAGCTCCTGTGCCATGGGAAAAGAAGATGATGCTACAGGCGCAGCAAACATTGCCATTAAAGTCGCTAATTCCATTCCCCTGAATCCCAGTAAAATAGCAATTGATAAAAACGCTATGGGCACTATAATCAACTTTCCCGTACATGCCGTCAGAAGAGCTTTTTTATGGTGCTTCAGAGCTTGAATTTTAAATGTTCCTCCCAAGCACAATAAGGCAATCGGTGTTGCCAGTTTTGATACGCTCTCCACCTGACTAAGCAGTAGTTTAGGTATTTCCAGTTTGGTTAATAAAAAAAACAGCCCCAAAATCCCCGAGAAAACCATCGGAGATTTTAATACGTTAAATAACAAAGCTTTTTTATTATTCTTTTTATCTGAATACATCTCAAAAAGCAATACAGTTACAACACTATAAAGAGGAACTATAAAAGCTGATAGCAGGGCTACCATGCCCATGTCGCCATTTGGATAAATTGCTTGTACTATACACATACCATAAATAATAAAGTTGCTGCGATATATCCCCTGCATTACAACAGGCTGATCCCATCTGTCTTTTATAATACGCGGTATTAGGAAATAGAGTACTAGGCACATCAAGAATAAAGATATGATTGCATAAATAATTAACTTAACATTCAAACTATTCGACAAATCGGATTTATAAATATTTATAAACAAAAGAGCCGGTATGAAAATATAAAAAGTCGCTCGGCTAAACATTTTAAATCCACTTTCGGCGACCAGTTTCAATTCTCTCATTAAATATCCAAGAGCCAGCATGAAAAAAATCGGAAAAATAACGTTAAATGACAAAATTAAATATTGCATTGTATCTTGCCCCCCGGTAAACATTAGCTGATGATAATAGTGCTTAAATAAGCACTATTTTATTGTACCATATAAATGATTAAAGAAAAAACAATATCCAAACAAAATAGAGGCCGGTCATGGCTCTTTTTGGATAAGCCTTTTACCGCCTATAGAAAGCAAATCTTGTCTCATAATTATAATGAAACAGGCCGGTTTTAACCGGCCCATTGCACTATTCTTGTTCAAAGCTCGCACATTCGGTATCGCTCTCAGTTGTTGCAGTTGTCGGTTTGTTTTTTGAAACCTGTATATTCTCCAGACTGCACATAGGTTCGCTTTTCGCATGGTATTTGCATTCTTTTACAGAACAGCCTATCGATCTGTTCGCCTTCAAATTAACTCACCTCCCAATATAGTATTGGTTAGGTGGCCGGGTCTTATTCTGCGTGCATTTTTCCAAATTGCTATTTTATACCGATATCTTTTCTGTAATGTGCATTCATGAAATTAATGGCAGAAACTGCCTTGTATGCTTTTTCCCGAGCTTTTTCAATATCTTCGGCCACTGCAGTTACTCCCAGAACGCGCCCGCCATTGGTATAGAATTTCTCACTTTCCTTCTTTGTCCCCGCATGAAATAATATGGTATCTTCCTGATTTTTTATTGCTTCCAGCCCTGTAATCTCATAACCTTTTGTATAGCTTTCAGGATATCCTCCCGATGCCATAACAACACAAACAGCACAATTATTCTTCCAAGATATATCTATTGTATCCAATTTTTCATCGATAATTGCTTCAAAAATATCTACCAAATCAGTTTCAAGCCGGGGAATGACTACCTGAGTTTCAGGATCACCGAAACGAGCATTATATTCCAGTACCTTTGGCCCCTCAGGGGTTAACATTAAACCAAAATATAAAATGCCTTTAAAGGGTCTTCCTTCAAGATTCATTGCCTTAATGGTGGGGATAAATATTGATTTCATACATTCCTGCTGAAGCTCCTCAGTATATACTCTGCTGGGTGAAAAAGTCCCCATCCCGCCTGTATTAAGACCTTGGTCATTATCGAATGCTCTTTTGTGATCCTGTGAGCTAACCATCGGTATAACTGTTTTCCCGTCTGTAAATGCCAATACAGATACCTCGGGACCTGTCATGAACTCTTCTACAACGATCCTTTGCCCTGCCGCTCCAAACTTTTTATCCTCCATAATGGATGTAACAGCCGTCAACGCTTCCTCTGTTGTATTGCAGATCAGTACACCCTTCCCGAGTGCAAGTCCGTCTGCTTTAACAACCAATGGTAATTTAGCGGTTTTTACATATTCCATTGCTGTTTTACTATCACTAAAGCATTCATAAGCTGCTGAAGGGATATTATACTTTTTCATCAGATCCTTTGAAAAAACTTTACTGGCCTCAATAATTGCAGCATTTTTTCTCGGCCCTAATGCACGAATCCCTGCATTCTCCAAAGCATCAACCATACCTGCTGCCAAGGGATCATCGGGAGCCACTACAACCATATCCAAAGTATTATCCCGGGAGAATCTGACTATCTCATCAATATCCATGGCACCGATAGGCACACATTCCGATATTTCAGAGATTCCGCCGTTTCCCGGTGCGCAATAAAGCTTTGTAACCCTTGGGCTCTGTTTAAGTTTCCACAAAATTGCGTGTTCTCTTCCTCCGCTGCCTATAACAAGAATCTTCATTTTACACCTCTATAATATTTCTACATGACGGCCGCTTATTCTGAGCTTCCGCTGGCTATAAAGGCTTATAGCCTTGGGTAGAATTTCCCATTCAGCCTCTACCATTACCCTTTTTTGTAATGTTTCGGCAGTGTCACCCGGCAAAATCTCAACAGCCTTCTGTAATATAATCGGTCCGGAATCATATTCTGGTTCGACAAAGTGCACTGTTGCACCGGTTACTTTAACGCCGTATTCCAGAGCCTTGACGTGTGGGATAAGCCCATAATAACCCTTTCCGCAGAAAGACGGAATCAGTGAAGGATGCACATTTATAATAGCATTTTTATACGCATATACAAATTTCTCACCCAAGTGACTTAAAAAACCTGCTAATACTATCAGCTCAACATCATAGCTTCTCATATGATGCAAAAGAGCATCATCATAATCCTCTAAAGAACTAAAATTTTTTCTGGATATAACTTTAGTTGGTATACCGTATGTTTTTGCTCGTTCAAGAGCAAATGCATCAGGCCTGCTGGAAACCACCGTGATAATTTGGCAGTCTGCTAATTTGCCGGCCTTTATATTATCCAAAATAGCTTGAAGATTGGTACCCCCTCCGGAGACCATAACACCGATTCTTAGCATATTTCGATTTTCTCCTCGCCTTTAGCTACCTCACCGATTATATATGCTTTCTCTCCCTGGTTATTAGCCTCGGCTACGACAAAAGGTGCTATCTCAGCCGGAACAGCCATTACCATACCAATTCCCATATTAAATGTATTAAACATATCTTTCTCGGGAACATTGCCTTTTTCCTGCATTAGCTTGAACACAGGATGAATAGGCCATGTGTCTTTATGAATAACAGCTTTCATTCCATCGGGCAGCATTCTCGGAATATTCTCCAGGAATCCTCCGCCTGTTATGTGAGCAATCCCTTTAATATTATACTTTCTCATAAGGGTGAGTATGGTCTTAACATAGATCCGGGTAGGTGTGAGAAGTTCCTCTCCCAAAGTCTTACCCAATATGTCCTGGTACTCTTCTAAAACCTTCTTGTTTATATCAAAGATTTTTCTGACCAACGAGTATCCATTGCTGTGAATCCCTGATGAAGCAAGGCCTATTAGAATATCTTTGGATTTTATCTTCTTTCCGGTTATAAGCTTGTCCTTGTCGGCTATACCGACCACAAAACCCGCCAAATCATATTCATCTTCAGGATAAAAGCCCGGCATTTCAGCTGTTTCTCCGCCGATTAAAGCGCATCCCGCTTGGATACAACCATCTGAGACACCTTTTACAATCTGCTCGACCCTTTCGGGAATGAGCTTACCCAATGCGATATAATCTAAGAAAAACAGAGGCTGAGCTCCGCTACAGGCCACGTCATTTGCACACATGGCAACACAATCAATACCTACAGTATCATGCCTGTCCATAAGAAAAGCAATCTTCAATTTCGTTCCGACACCGTCTGTTCCCGATACCAGTACAGGCTTTTCATAATTCATGCCTTCTAAACTGAATAGTCCGCCAAAACCGCCGATTTCCGTAAGCACTTCCGGACGCAGAGTTTTCTTTACATGTGATTTCATCAGATTAACCGCTTTGTAACCTGCTTCTACATCTACGCCGGCTTCCTTGTAATTTGTCATTTTCTAACCTAGCCTTTCTATAAAATAATAAATCTTTAACAATTCTTATTCCCAGAAAAATTAGTATTATTTGTTGGGACTCTCATCGGATATTCACCTGTAAAGCATCCGGTACAAAAGGAGTTGGCAGGTGCTCCGATAGGCGTTTTCAACAAACTCTCCACACTTAAGAAAGCGAGGCTGTCAGCATTAATGCTTTCCCTTATTTCTTCTATGGAATAGTTCGCTGCAATTAGATGTTCTTTTGAAGATATGTCTATACCGAAATAGCATGGGTTTAAAACAGGAGGCGAGCTAATTCTCATATGGACTTCCTTAGCCCCCGCATTTTTAAGCATTTGAACAATTTTATATGAGGTTGTGCCGCGCACTATTGAATCATCAATAATAATAATACTTTTGCCCGCGATTTCTTCCCTTAGAGCATTTAGCTTTATGCCTACGCTACGTTCTCTGAGTTTTTGAGTGGGCTGTATAAAAGTTCTTCCCACATACCTGTTTTTAATCAAAGCCTCACCGTATGGGATGCCCGATTCTCTTGAGTACCCTATTGCCGCAGTAAGTCCTGAATCCGGAACGCCAACCACAAGATCGGCCTCTACCGGGCACTCTTTTGCCAGCAATCGTCCGGCTTCTAATCGTGATTTGTAAATTGAAGCTCCGTCTATAACACTGTCAGGTCTGGCAAAATAGATATGTTCAAAAATACATGATTTATGTGCTTTGTTATAATTGGTTTTAATTGACTTAAGAGAACTGTCTTCTATAAATATGATTTCACCGGGTTCCACATCTCTGATAAATTCGGCACCGATCGCATCAAAAGCACAGTTTTCCGATGCCAGAACATAAGAATTCCCCAGTTTACCTATACATAACGGGCGCATTCCCCATGGATCACGTATTCCCACCAGTCTCTTCTGTGTCAGAATAACCAGCGCAAAAGCACCTTCTATAACATCCATGGTTTTTATAAGAACTTCTTCAAGATCTTTGCATTTAAGACCGTTACGTGATATTAAGTTGGCAATTACTTCGGAATCGGTAGAGGTTTGAAAAATGGCTCCCTTATTTTCGAGTTCATATCTTATTTTTGTTGCATTGACAAGATTTCCGTTATGAGCCAGAGCAATTCTTCCTCCCTTATAGTTAAATATAAGGGGCTGGCAGTTTTCAATTGAGCTGCCGCCGGTGGTAGAGTAGCGAGTATGACCTATTGCAGATGTGCCGTCCATACGATCAAGAATCTTTTCTGTAAATACCTCAGGTACAAGTCCTGAGCCCTTTTGTCCGATTATTTCACCATTATTGTTTATTGCAATTCCACAGCTTTCCTGTCCCCGATGCTGAAGGGCATAAAGCCCAAAGTACATGATGTGTGCTAAATCATCATCCTGGTAGTCTGATATTCCAAAAACCCCACAAGCTTCGTGGATATCATCGTTTTCTGATTTGCTTAAATCAAAAATCCTATTATTCATATATTATTACCTCGCAGTTTCTCTTGAAGCTTTTGATCTTTTATTGCAACTTGATCTGCCAATTTATTTTTGTATTCGTGGAATTTGATTCTTAAATCCGGATATTTGCCCCCAATAATTTGGATGGCTAAAAGAGCCGCATTTTCGCTTCCATTTATAGCGACAGTAGCTACCGGAATACCTGTGGGCATTTGTACTATTGAAAGAAGAGAATCAAGGCCGTCCATTGTAGAGGATTTTATCGGTAAACCGATAACCGGAAGAACTGTAAATGCAGCCAATACACCCGGTAAGTGTGCTGCTTTTCCCGCCGCCGCAATAATCACATCATATCCGTTTTTCTCAGCATTTCGTGCAAGTTCAGCGGCCTTATCAGGTGTTCTGTGGGCTGAACAGATGTTTACTGTGTAATCTACCCCGAACTCCTTAAGAATTTTTATGCTTCCCTCAACCACCGGGAAATCAGAATCACTTCCCATAATGATTGCGATCTTAGGCTGTTTTGACATTGTATAACCTCCAAATTCACTTGTTTAGCAACCAGACATGAAAGTTTCAAAACTCAAAACGCAAAACGGGCAGGAGAAAACCAACCCTTGGATTCATTCATTTTTATACTATAGAAATTAAAAACTAAAGTCAATGTGAAACCTTCACTAAAAACTTCTTCACCATAAAGGCCGGATTGTAAGATAATTTAGATTTTCGCAAACCTTCTATACCTAAATCCTCTTCACGGTTAATATACTTTACGTTACTCCATTCATTAATACAAAAGTCCCTGTTTATTAATGTGTATAAGCCATGAAAATCTATATTTGCCTTCTCAATGTGTATCAGAGCCATTTCAGGGTTTAATAGCTCTCCTATAGAAAATGCCTCAAAGTTTCCGTTAATCTTTATTAAGGCTCCCTTTAGCGAAGTGAAGCTGTTCCAGTTATCAAAAAGGTCGTAGCAGGCAAATCTCTCACTGTTTTGTGAATCAATGTTTAATTCAAATTTATCTGCCCATTGGTCAAGTATCCTCTTACATTCTCCCAAATTCTCTTCTGTTACCGGCACATATTCATAATCCCCGTATAGTCTCATAAACTGACTTATATGGTTTCTCTTTTTACTGAATTTTTTGCCGGCAAGACTAATCAAATCAGACGCATTATAAACATAGTCAAAAGTATGTTCAAGAGGTTCAATGGTAATTCTGTCCTGGTAAACTGCTTTGAGCTTATCGATACATCTCTCGCTGACTCTGGCAAAACGCAAAGACATTCCGTTTTCCTCAAAGTATTTTTCAATAAATCTAATAGCCTTCTTAAGCTTTTGCACATCATCTGTTCCATTTACTGAAATAGGGCAAAAGCTGTATGGCTGGTATACATTTGATTTAGAAATCAGACATAAATAATCTTCTACTATAGTGTAACTAAAGTTATAATCTTTTCTCCACATATAAAGATATGGAAAGGTGAACTCAGAAGCTATCGGCCTCATTTTTTCAAATATGTCGTTAAATAATGTCATGTCTTCTAATGCTATTTGCTTAAAACTGTCCATAAAAGGGAAATGCCTCCCAAACTATTGTTAATCTCCAAAACTTACGCCCATATTTCTGGCTATTCTCACAAGCTCGCCGTCAACCGGTACATACTTGCATTTATTTGCAATATCGGCTAAATCAATAGGGCAAAGCTCATTGTTTACGATTCCGGCCATTTTATTATAATTTCCTTCTGCGGCCATCTTAAAAGCTTCAACACCAAGCCTGGTAGTTAGTATTCTATCTGATGGTGAAGGATCTCCGCCTCTTTGCAAATATCCCAGTACAGTAACACGTGTCTCAAGATGAGTCAGTCTCTCAAGCTCCACAGCTATTTGTGAGCTTATACCATATATTGATTTTGAACGTTCAAAGCAGATATCATCCTTATTTTCCGATCCTTCGGCCGGAACACATCCTTCCGAAACACAGATGATACTGAAATTTTTGCCGGTGTTTTTTCTTTCCAGAATTTTTCTGGCTACAAGATTTATATCATATGGAATTTCGGGGATAAGGATAATATCAGCTCCTCCTGCTATACCTGATTCTAAAGCCACCCATCCAGCACGCCTTCCCATAACCTCCAAAAGCATTAACCGATGGTGTGATTCGGCCGATGAATGTAGTTTATCAAGTGCTGCTGTGGCAGTGTTAACAGCAGAAATGAAACCTATGGTGGCATCAGTGCCGGGAATATCATTATCAATATTCTTAGGAATGGCAATAATCTTAACACCCAATAATGAAAGCCGGTATCCTGTAGTTATTGTGTTGATTCCCCCGATTATAATAAGCCCCTCAATATCATGCATCTTTAAGTTATCAATAATGCGGCCGCTCATATCTCTTTCCTGCTTTTCGCCGTCATTATCTACAACCATTTTAAAAGGATCAAAGCTATCGGTTGTACCCAGAATGGTTCCTCCCTTATCTAAAAGCCCCGATACATCAGATAAGGTTAATTTTTTAAAACGGTTATTGACTAAACCCATATACCCGTCTGTGAAACCGATTATTTCATAGCCGTAAATGTTAATAGCTGTTTTTACTACTGCTCGTATTACAGAGTTTAATCCGGGGCAATCGCCTCCCCCTGTTAATATGCCTATTCTCTTACGTTGACCATTCATTAAAAAACCTGCCTTTTTGCTTATTCACATATATAACAATTAATATCTATACTTCATCTCCGTGAAGATGCCCTTCCGATTGCATGTTTTTAAAACCGTCCTGCCTTAGTGCTTCATACAGAATAATTGCCACCGAATTTGACAAATTCAATGAGCGTATATTATTCAGCATCGGAATACGTATACATTTATCATAATTCGCTTTCAATAATGCCTCAGGCAGCCCTTTTGTCTCTTTTCCAAAAAGAAGAAAGCAATCCTCGGTATATTTAATTTCATGGTAAGACTTTTGAGCTTTAGTAGTGCAAAAGATTAAATCGGCTCCTTTGTTCAGATCAAAAAACTCCTGAAGGCTGTTATAATATTTTAGATTGACATATTTCCAATAGTCAAGGCCTGCCCTCTTTAGATAGCGATCGTCTATTGAAAAACCTAAGGGCCCCACTAAATGCAGTGCGGCCCCAGTAGCAGCGCAGGATCTTGCAATATTGCCGGTATTTTGAGGAATTTCCGGCTCTACCAAAACAATATTTATTTTCACAGTATTACTCCCTGATGAAAACCGGGTGACAATTTAATTTTTTTCTTCCAAAGATACATCGATTTCAATTCTATTTTTATTACTTAAAATTAGGGGTATACTAATAGTCTGCATATTCGTAGGCGATATCATAAGTTTTTCGCCCATCAGCAGAGAAGGAGGTGTAATCTCTATTCCTATATCTCTACTGGCCAAAATTGTTGCAGTATTACCCATTATCATATTTGCAAGCTCTGATATTGCACTTTTTGATATTTCATCCAGTTCAACCACCGGCATTCCGCCCATCATTGCAGATGCAACTGATAAGGCCGAATCTTTTGAAAACGAGATAACAACCTGTCCTCTGATTTTTCCTGTCAAACCAACTATAACTGCTATATTTTCGCTGGAAAAAGGCGCTCTCCTTAAATGAACCTTCCCTAATTCGGGTTTTTCACCCGTCATCATCACCAATACTGACTGGCTTGCTTCAATAAATGGATTTATGTATTCTACGTTCATGCATTCTCTCCTATGGAGTCAATGTTTTATGATAATTATATTACCATAAACAATTGGTAACAACAAATAATTCTTTATAATTATACATTTTACCCACAATTCTTACTTCTTAAATCATAAATTATGGCATACAACTAAGAAAAACGTTTATACTCCAAAAATCTTCTTAAAGTATTTTTCCTTATTTTAATTGCTTTTTCCGGGCAAAATTCATGACAGCAAAAACAGCTGATACATTTTTTGTAATCAATATTTATCAGCTTTTCCTCATTTTTGGTCACTGCCTTTGGAGGACAAACCTCAACACATTTTCCGCATCTTATACATTTATCTTGCATGATTTCCGGCTGAGGACGAAATTTACTTTTAATAAAACGTGCAATACCAAATCTCGAACCAGTTTTTTGGTGACTGAGAGCCGGCACCTCAAAGCTATCCGGTTTTATGCTATCTAAATCGACACCAATAACGTTTACACTATTCTTATCGAAAATACCACGCTTTTCTGCAATTTGCATCACCGGAACTTTACGATAATCAACTCCTATAGCCTTTAATGCCACATAATCGCATGCAAAAGCATCTGTTGATGCAAAGAGACAACCGACATATTTAGGAACTCCTGCACTCGGGCCGTCGCCTTCCATGGCAATAATACCATCAATTATGTTAATTCGGGGCTTTGTGGCAAGGAATATATCAATAAGGCAATTGGCGAACAACTCATAATTACTCATTCTTAAATGGTAATCCGACTTCTCCAATCCTGCAATGGAGCCAAACATATTCTTTACTGCTCCTGTATAAACCATAAAACCATGGGTTTTCAGCTTTGCCAGATTGATAATGATATCTGCGTCATATAAAGGTTTTAGTATTTTTACAGACTTTAGATATTCAGCGTCGGCATTATTTATTTTCTCGACCCTAAGATCGAAATTGAGCTCGGCCCCTGTTTCGTTTGCAATTTGCTCTATCCCGGTTTTAGCATATACCATCTTAAGCAAAGGAATATTATATGGCCCTCCCGGGCTTTCGACTATAACAGCTATTCCTCCTACTTGCTGCACCAGCTTTATTACGGCATGGACTACAGAAGGGTGAGTTGTCGCCGCTTCCTCAGGTTTTTTTGCCATTAGAAGATTCGGTTTTATAGCTACCCTCATTCCGGGTTTTATGATATTTTTAATCCCGCCCATATCATCAAATATTTTCTCTAAGCAGGTTATCACTCTGTCCAGTCTATAGTTTTCTGAAGTGTTAACAATTACATCCATCATATCCGGCCTTTTGTAACTTTCTTAAAATCTATGATATTTTCTTTAACTAGAATAAGAATCTCGCTTTTCTCGAGTTTCAGTTATGGATTTTCAGGTAAAAAGACGCTTTCTGAGTATGTATTACTGCCATCCCAGAGAATCCATTCCTCGCATCCGGCATCATATACCGCTTGAATTTGTTCTCTTACCTGTTTCGCACCATATTCCTGATAATAACCTTCCTTCATCTTGATGGTAAAATCCTGCAGGTAAGGTCTTAACTTTGCTTTGTATCCGGGTACCTGACTAATCCTTGATTTGGCTTTTAATAGAGCCTGGTATATAACATTATAGGGTTCAAGGTCCGGTGCGGTAAACAAAACTCCGTTAATGGCCTGCCCTACTCCGTTTCCAAACATTCCGTTTGAAGCATTGGCATAGTGTGAAGGGTAAATCATTGGCGAAATATAGTCTATATTCATTCCTATTTCGTCAAATAACTGACCTATCGCTTTACCGTCTCTGTCACTTTCAATTACAATTCCGAAGATATCAGCTGATACCGGTATATCCTTTACTTTCTTTATCTCTTCAGCGGCTTTCTTTAAAAATCCACTGATAGTATCCGACTTAGGAGGGGGATTTTCACCATAAGTAACTTCTTTCGAGCTGGTAGTGGGAAATCTTACATAATCAAACTGTATTTCATCAAAGCCTAGTTCCACAGCTTCTTTTGCAATTTCAATGTTGTAGTCAATAACTTCTTTTATATACGGGTTTGTCCATGAACCCATCTTTCCCTCTTTCCATAGATTCCCGTTTGGTTTCTTAATAGCATATTCAGGTTTTTTGTTTGAAAGCCCGTTATCTCTGAAGACAACAATACGTCCTATTACATAGATATCGTTATCATGGCATTTTTTTAATATCTCTTTAGCATTATACACCTTTTTGTATAGTGATAATTCCTGAGCTAACGGTATTTGTGATTCATAATTTATTATGCCATTTTCTTTTATATCAATTACCAAGGAATTCAATTCTTTCTTATTTGCCAAATCTATATAATGATCTATATTTTTAGCCGCTACGCCACCAGTTAAATATAAAGCCTTTACTTTTACAGGCTCTTTTGGCTCAGGAGTGGGTGTGGGCGTTGGTGTTGGTGTTGGTGTAGAAATCGGCGTAGGTGCAGGTGTGGTTGTTTCTTCGGGTAATGGTGTCGATGTATTAGTTGATAAACCCGGAGTTGTTTCAACCGGAGAACCGGTTCCATTCGGTATATTAGCTGAGCATGAGGCAAAGATCATTGATGCAATGATTATAATTGCTGTTATCCCTAAGATTCTTTTTATCATGTTGTTTTCCTTCCTGAGCGACAATATTTGATATTTTACGACATAGTACCAATTTACCAAACTTTTTGAGGGTTTACAACAGAATTGTTCATTAAATAGTGTTTCATAATTATTAGTCACAAAACCTAAGGTCAGCATATAAAGCAGAGATTAAAAGTATAGAAAAGCGGTGCGCCTTTTTCACACTGTAATTAGTTGATGATATAAAAATACGCCACACCTTTGGTGTGCCGTATTTTTATGGCTCCCCAAGTTGGACTCGAACCAACGACCTCTGCGCAACGTCTTTGCTTCGCAAAGCCGCTTACAGCCGCGATGCATCTGTTAAGCATGAGTCGTTGGCTGGAACCAAATTTAAAAGTTAAAATCAAAAAAAGAGTCCTCTGGACTCTTTTTTTGATTTTGGCTCCCCAAGTTGGACTCGAACCAACGACCCTGCGGTTAACAGCCGCATGCTCTACCGACTGAGCTATTGAGGAATAAAAAATTCGGCGACGACCTATTTTCCCGGGCCGTTACCAGCCAAGTATCGTGGGCACTAGAGAGCTTAACTTCTGTGTTCGGGATGGGAACAGGTGGGACCTCTCTGTTATAGTCACCGAAAATATTTTATATAAATTGCTTTCGCAATTTTAATCCATTCAAAATTGCTTCGCAATTTCCTTTTAACAATTTACTTTCGCAATGTATTATTAAATTATCAATTGAGGTGAAGAACCGAAGGTTCTTCCAATGGATTAAAATTGTGATAACAATTTTAATACTATTTGCACTCCTCAAAACTGTATAATGATCTCTGCTTACGATTTGTATATTACTCTTTTAAGAG
>CAYWXN010000002.1:0-30128 GCA_964462075.1 uncultured Ruminiclostridium sp.
GAGGCTTTAAAGTCAGGGCTATCGAGCATTAAAGCCTCGGATGATCTTATTAATCTTACTTTAGAAAAATGTCAAAAAGAAATCACAGAAGAAAAGCAAAGTAAAAAAACAAGAAGCTTTATAAATATGGCTTATAAATTAGGAGCACCATTGGCAGCAGGAGCCTTGGTTTTGGTACTTATTTTAACAATACCGGGAGTTAATAATTCTAGTAAAACCTCTGAAGCAGCCCCGCAGGCACCAATGGCATCTGCTGCATTTGATTCTGCGAGTGCCAATAGTATTTCGGAAGCCGCACCTGCGGCCCCGGCTACCGCAACAATCAATAGCGATGAAATTACAATGACATCAGGTTATAGAGAAGGTAACGGTTCAAATAAAGATAAAAATGCTGAAGATGGCGGATCATTGCTCGGAGCCGAGGAACCAGTACAATACTCTATGAGATCTGATTTAGAACCACAGAATGCAAATGAGTTTTCGGTTTTCCTGGGTGATAGATTTATTTCATTAGAAGATAGTGGCACCGATGATCAACTTGTTAGTGTGCTGAAAAGTATCTTGGGAGACCATGATAGTGAATCTGTGAGGGTATTGGATGACTCTGCCGATACGTTTGAAGGTATGACTGTAAAAACACTGGAATATGACGGCATAACAGTTATAATTTCAGGGACGGGGACTTTTTCGATAAGCAGCATGGAGATTACAGATGAGAAATATAGTACCTTTAGAGGAATCACCGTTGGCATGCCAGTGGATGACTTAAAGGGAAAATATGAAAGTATTAATCAGGCCCTTGATGGACGTACAGATCCGGACAATTGTGCTTATTTGATTGAGGATAGCGATTATTTCATTAGGTTTGAGGTTATCGATGGCATTATCACGTTAATTAAGTATTATACTGAAATTGGTTGATAGCTATCAATAGACCGATTCCGGTTTGAACGAGTTCGTTAATTTTCATCAGCTTTTTTAGGTATGGTGCTCTTTCTGGTTGATATTTTTAACATGTAATTATATAAAAAGGGTGACTGAAATGGGGCGAAAAAAGTTAATAAAAAGGGTTGACAAGAGACTAAGACCTCATGTAATATAGTAAATGCGGTTCAAAAAAGAGCCAAAAATAAGGTTATGGGAGAATTCCCGAGCGGCCAAAGGGGGCAGACTGTAAATCTGTTGTCAGTGACTTCGGTGGTTCGAATCCACCTTCTCCCACCAAAATCGTCAACAATCGTTGATACAATATAAACCATCTCATTTTGAGATGGTTTATTTGTATTTACGGGCACAGAACCTTGATTTACTAGACTTTTCAGATTCTATATATTTCTTTGGTATTATTCTTCTATCCCCTAAAAGTCATAATATCAAGAGCTTTTGAAATTATGTGGAGGCCCTTATTCCATTTTACTTACAATCTTTTGAAAAAGCTTAATAAACACTTCTTTCTCATCATTTTCGAGGGGGCTCAACATTTTCTCAAAAATTTTAGACTCAGCTTCAAGATGCTCCACTACAGCATCTTTTCCTTTATCGGTAAGTTCCAGTTCAAACGACCGAAGATCATTATTATTAATTTTGCGCTGCAGGAGTCCCTTTGAGGTTAGTCGATTTATTGTATTTGTCATTGTACTGCTTGGAATACCCAATATACAAAGGATATCTCTAATTTTATAGCTTGGATTGTGGTAGACGAGCTTGAGTATCCTCAGTTCAAGAATACCACAACCCTTTAACTTATCAGAACATACATCAATATTGTGGAACAAGAAAAGCCTATTCCATGCATCCCTAAAATTGATAGCATTATTGTCCAATTTTGCTCATCCCTTGCCTTTTAAGTTTTGACATCATTATTAATTTACCGCAAAGGCCGATAATTGGCAATATGAAACAAACAGGAGTCATGTACGTTTTTATCATGGTAAGTACATTTGCAAATCGAGCAATTCCTTCAAACTGATTTTGATAATTTGCAATCATCACTGTAAGCAAAGAAATCTCAACAAGCTGAACCAAACCAAGTATCAGCGGAAAGAATGTTAACAGCGAAATAGCTTTGCAATTTTTTATCCAGTAATGAAAAGTATTGTAGTTCGCACCAAGTAGAAATGCGCAATATAAAACAACCATGAAAATATCTGCTATAAATATTCGAAGATGAGCAGCACGGCCATTTTCACCAATCGATGAAATTAGTTGGTATGCCTGTTCCGGTGTGTAATTATTTGTTTGGGTCAAGTAGGAAAAGTTCATCTGAAATACTGTGTTTGATAAAATGCATAATACAATGAATGCTCCTAATGTTAAAAAAATCTGCTTTGGTTTGGATAGCGCGTTAATTATTGTTTTCATATTAACCTCCAAATTAGTAATATACAATAATGGGATAATACCAAAATGGAGATAAAATGTCAACAATAGATTTTACAATTACTACTATTTGTGCATTATAAAATAATAGTGGTTTTGAGGTGCTATAGGGTATAGAAGCTATTTTGTCGTTTTATGCTTTATTTTTAGGGTACATTCTTATGAGAAGAAACATTTTATTTGACCATTTTAAGTTATTAAATAATCTCCTGACAGAGTATTGATATTTGTTAAAAAATGTCAATGATATATAACAAATGTACATAATCTGGAATTGGCTTGAATAACCATACTTTAACTGATTCCTGAATTATTATTTTAGTAATCAATCATGAAAGGAGATACAAAGTATGATACTCACAAAAGAGCAGCAAGCTCTGCTTGACGGTGAAAAAGGTGAGACCATGTCAAAGGTCATGAAGACTTTGGTCATGTATGGAGAAGCTTTTTCAGCTGAAAAAATGGTTCCTATCACAAGCGAATATGGGCATAGTGTCATCAGCTTCGGGGCAAGTGTTATGGAACCGGTTTATGACCTATATAGCAGGCTTCTTGAGGAGAATGTAGTCAGCAAGCAAAAATTCTCTGCAGATCCAAGACCTCTTGACAAAAAAGTACCGTCTTCTTTTCTACAGAACATCGTGTTCAAAATTATGTACAGCAAACAGGATCGCTTAGAAGAACAGCTCAAAAAATTTGGACTCATGAGCGACGATGCTTACACATGTGCATGTTATTTGCCGGAAGTAGGGAATACTCCAAAGCGCGGAGATATTCTTTCCTGGGCAGAATCCTCGGCAGTCGTTTATGCAAACAGCGTTCTTGGTGCAAGATGCAACCGTAATTCAGGTATTATTGAGCTTATGGGCTCCATAGCGGGATTCGTCCCGGAATTCGGACTTCTGACAGACGATGGGCGAAAAGCTGATTGGATTGTAGAGGTAAGAACCGAAAAACTGCCGGAAGCACAGGTTTTTGGCTCGGCGGTAGGGATGAAAGTGCTTGAAAAAGTTCCTTACATAAAAGGACTCGATAAGTGGCTTGGTACAGAATTAAACGACAGTGTCTGTGCCTATCTAAAGGACTTTGGTGCTGCAACAGCATCAAATGGATCGGTTGGCCTGTATCATATTGAGAATCTGACACCGGAAGCAATCGATTATGGTGAGAAGCTAATACGCGAGAATGCACAAGTTTACATAATTGACGATGCAGAGCTTGAACGGGTAAAAAACAGCTATCCTTGTATATGGAAGGATACTGATGCCCAACCGAAACTCTGCTTCATAGGATGTCCTCATTTGACAATGAAACAGCTAAAAGACTGGACAGTAAAAGTTGAAGAGAGTTTGAAAGTGGCTGGAAACAAAAAAGTAAAGATTCCGACTGTATTCACTTCAGCACCAAGCGTTATTCGTGAGTTTATGAAAACCGAATATGCTGTAAGACTTGAAGCAACGGGAATCATTCTCAGTTATCTCTGCCCTCTTATGTATATGAACAATCCTCTCTCAAAGAAAATACCCGTAATAACATCATCAAACAAGTTACGCACTTATACAAGTGCAAGATTTTATACCGATAATGAAATTTTAGAAATAATTACGAAGGGAGTAAAGTAATATGTCAAAAACATTTAAGGGACGTGTTATCACTCCCGGCACAGCGAAAGCGGAAGCCCTTGTTTCCCGCAGTGGATTCAATACCCTTGCAAGTTACCAGACAGCATTGATGTTTGGTGATAAACAAGTCAAATGTGGTGACCAGAATAACAGAGATATTTATAAAAAACCGATGTTTGATAAAGCACTCTGCCTTCCTGAGACCATAGGATCAACAACCGGCGGTATGGTTCTATATTGTGCCTGCGCAATGGGCAAGCAGCCGGCGTGTATGCTTTTTTCAAAACCAATTGACTCTCTTGCAGCATCCGGTACAATCCTCGCCTCAAACTGGACAGAAGCAAAAATGCCTGTTGTCGACAATCTCGGTGAAGAATTTCTTGAATTTGTTAAGGATGGAATGACTATTACAGTTGCCCCTGATGGTATTGTAATAGTTGAATAAAGATTGGAGCGTGCAGAATGAAACAAGAGTATGAAGTATTATTTACACCTTGGAAGATTGGGAATTTGGAAATCAAGAATAGAATAGTCATGTGTCCGATGGGAGGAACCTCAATTTTCGGGTGGTTAGAACCAAGCCATTTTAAACAGGAGGCTGCAAACTTTTTACTGGAGCGTGCAAAGAATAATGCGGGTCTGATTCTTCCCGGCATTGCTCCGATTCGTAATATATTTGGCGGCCAATGGCTTTATCAGGGCGAAAAAAAGTTCAGAAAGCTCAAGGAGTTTATGGATGAATTCCATAAGACAGGCGCAAAAATGTTCATACAGATTACCGCCGGAATGGGACGATCAATGGCCATTGGCTATGTCATGGTCAAAATGATTAAAAACAAAGCCTTTGGTGCGATTGGAAAACCAATATTCAATATGGATTATATTTGCGCAAGTGCGTCAAAAACACCTAATCGCTGGTGGGATGAAGTATATTCCCGCCCCTTGACCGTCGAAGAGATACAGGAAATCATCGATGCTTATGCTAAAACAGCAAAACTTTGTATGGAAGCTGGCGTTGACGGAGTAGAAGTTCATGCAGTTCATGAGGGTTATCTGCTTGACCAGTTTGCAATGAAATATACAAACCAGAGAACAGATGAATACGGCGGTTCTTTAGAAAACAGATATCGTTTCGCGGCCGATATAGTGAAGGCTATTAAGAAAACGTGTGGAAATGACTATCCTGTTTCACTCCGTTATTCTGTTGTTTCTAAAACAAAAGGGTTCGGGAAGGGAGCGCTGCCCGGAGAAGATGATTATGTCGAGGTAGGACGTGATATGGAAGAATCCGAAATAGCAGCCAAGTTCCTTCAAGATGCCGGATATGATATGCTCAATTGTGACAATGGTACTTACGATGCCTGGTACTGGGCTCATCCGCCGGGATATATGCCTCAAAACTGTAACCTCTCTTATGTTAAGCACATAAAAGAATTCGTCACTATTCCTGTAGTATGTGCCGGCAAGATGACACCTTCGGCAGCAGCCGAAGCAATTCAAGAAGGTAAGCTTGATGCAATGGGAGTGGCAAGGCAATTTTTAACAGACCCGGAATGGGTGACCAAGCTTATGGAAGATCGAGAAGTTGACATTAAACCATGTATCAATTGTCATAATGCTTGTTTCACAATGGCTAAATATGAGGGCACTGCTAATATTCAGGATCTTAGCGATTCGATGAAAATGGCACGATGCGCACTAAATCCACGTACAATGCAGTCAAAAAAATATAAAATTGAAAAGGCATCCTTAGCTAAAAACATTGCGATCATAGGCGGTGGAATTGGTGGTATGGAATCGGCACTGGTGCTTAACCAAAGAGGTCACAACGTTACTGTTTACGAGAAATCAGATCATCTTGGAGGAGTTTTCTTCCCGGCGTCATCACCTGAATTCAAGAGGCATGAAAGAGAACTTGTAGAATGGTACGTAAGAGAGATCTCAAAGTATCCGATCAAGGTCGAACTTAACACAGAGATCACTGATATCAATGCGCTTGAAGCTGATGAGATCATTGTTGCTACAGGGTCAGAGCCAAAACGCCCGCCAATAAAGGGGATCGAAAACTCAATTGATGCGTTGGAGTATCTATCGGGTAAAGAAGTCGGTGATAATGTTATCGTCATAGGTGGGGGATTAACGGGATGCGAAATAGCTTATAATCTGATTCTTAAAGGCAAGAATCCACAGATTGTAGAAATGAAGAACGATCTCATACCTGTAAAAGGAGTGTGTCTTGCCAACGCTTCTTTCTTACGCGAAATGCTCGCTTTAAAAAAGACACCGGTTTATCTTGAAACTAAGGTACTGGAAATCAAGGCGGATAGTGTGGTTGTTCAAGATAAAAATGGAAAGACTATTGATTTGAAATGTGATTCGGTCATAAACGCGATTGGATACAACCCGAGACCTCTTACAAAACCCTCTAAGAAGGTGCATATTGTCGGTGATGCAAAAAAAGTCGGCAACCTTCGTACCGTGATCTGGCGCGCATGGGATGTTTGCATGAAGCTATAGTATTTTAAATTACATATCTTATCTTTGTTAAGATAGGGGTTGTGTATAACTTTAAAACAAAATGCCCCCGGCAGTCCAATCAATCGGCTGTCAGGGGCTTTTTTGTTTATTATAATTGTTAAATATCATAATTATATTGACATTCTATAAGTTGTGCTTGTAAAATATAAGATACACAAGATGTTGTATTAATTTTTATACATAGGAGGGGGATTATGTTTACCAATATACAAAAGAGAGACGGAAGAGTGGTACCCTATAATATTGAGAAAATCTCTAATGCTATTGAGAAGGCCATGAAAGCAGCCGGACGCGACGAGCGGGATGAGAGTATAAGACTTGCAAATATAGTTGAAAAAAGACTGGTGCAGAAATATGATACCCAGACACCTGATATTGAAAATATACAAGATTGCGTTGAAGATATCCTTATAGAGAATGGATACGCTTTTGTAGCACGCAAATATATTTTATACCGCTCTGAGCGCAGCTTGGCTCGTGAGCGAAATTCTAACCTTATGCGTATTTATGATGAGCTTACCAATAAGGCGGCAAATCTTAGTGATATGAAGCGGGATAATGCAAATATTGATGGGGATACGGCCATGGGAGTCATGCTCAAATACGGTTCTGAGGGAGCCAAGGATTATTATGAGAAATTTGTACTGACTCCTCCTCAAGCTAAAGCCCATAAAGAAGGCGATATCCATATTCATGATTTTGATTTCTATACTCTTACAACGACCTGCTGCCAGATAGATATAAAGAAACTCTTTAAAGGAGGATTTTCTACCGGTCACGGCCATTTGCGAGAGCCTAACAGCATACATAGCTATTGTGCATTGGCATGTATCGCGATACAGTCCAATCAAAACGACCAGCATGGCGGACAGAGCATCCCTAATTTCGATTATGGCCTTGCTCCCGGTGTAGCCAAGACCTATAAAAAAATGTATACTTCAAACCTATACAAAGCATTAACTCTGCTGATACAGGATTCAAAGATAACAAGGGATGAAGTAAAGAAAATTATTTCCGATATTGAAAAAAATTACGGACTATATCCTTCTCTGGCAATGTCTCAGGAATATATGGAAAAAGAAAAAGATGTCTTACTGCAATTATCGGGAGATGAAAGCATCATAGCTAAGATACAATCCTTTGCGCAGACGCTTGCTCTAGAAGAAACAGATAAGGAAACTGCTCAGGCTATGGAGGGCCTGGTACACAATTTAAACACCATGCATAGCCGGGCGGGAGCTCAAACCCCCTTTTCCAGCATAAATTATGGAACAGATACATCGCCTGAAGGACGCATGGTAATCCGAAATGTATTACTTGCAACCGAGGCCGGACTCGGAAACGGCGAAACACCTATTTTCCCCATACATATTTTTAAGGTTAAGGAAGGTGTTAACTATAATCCGGAAGACCCTAATTATGATTTGTTCAAGCTAGCTTGTCGTGTGAGTGCTAAACGACTTTTTCCAAACTTTTCATTTATTGATGCGCCGTTTAATAAAGCCTATTACAAAGAAGGCCGCCCTGAAACCGAGGTGGCATATATGGGCTGCCGCACAAGAGTAATAGGGAACACCTATGACCCGGAAAATGAAATAACCTTCGGGAGAGGCAATCTTAGCTTTACTTCCATCAATCTTCCTCGTATTGCTATTAATAGTAAGGGCAACGTAGAATGGTTCTTCGAAGAGCTGGAAAGAAAAATGGAGCTTGTAACAAAGCAATTATTGGATAGATTCAGGATACAGTCTGCAAAGACGGTTAAGAATTTCCCGTTTTTAATGGGGCAGGGCATATGGATTGGTTCGGATAAGCTCTCTATTGACGATAAGATTGGCGAAATACTTAAGCACGGCACATTATCTTTAGGGTTTATCGGTCTCGCAGAGGCCCTTGTGGCTCTCACAGGCAGCCACCACGGCCAGTCTGTGGAATCGCGCAATCTCGGTCTTGAAATAGTAGGCTTCATGCGAGATTATTTAAACCGCTTGAGTCAAGAAAAGCAGCTTAACTTTACACTTCTTGCCACGCCGGCAGAAGGTCTTTCAGGCAGATTTGTCCGTATGGATAAAAAGAAATATGGCATAATACCGGGTGTTACCGATAAAGATTATTATACTAATGGGTTCCATATTCCGGTATACTTCCCAATTTCAGCATACGAAAAAATACAGATTGAAGCACCGTACCATGCTCTTACAAACGCAGGACATATAACCTATGTAGAGCTGGACGGTGACCCTGTGAAAAACTTAGATGCCTTTGAAAAGGTAATACGTACAATGAAAGAGGCGGGCATAGGTTATGGTTCTATAAACCATCCCGTAGACAGAGATCCTGTTTGCGGATATAACGGTATTATTGATGATGAATGCCCGGGTTGCGGTAGAAAGGAAAACGATGGGCCGCAAAGGTTTGAAAGAATTAGGCGTATTACCGGTTACCTGGTTGGCACGCTTGACAGATTTAACGATGCCAAACGGGCGGAGGTGGTAGATCGTGTCAAACACAACGTCTAACAAAATACGGGTAGCAGGGATTGTCAGTGATTCAATTACTGACGGTCCCGGCCTCAGACTTACACTGTTTGTGCAAGGTTGTGAAAGAAACTGTCAGGGATGCCATAATCAAAGTGCTTTGCCGCTGGATGGCGGCAATCTTTATACTCTGCAAGAAATTATGGATATAATTAAGAAAAACCCTATTCTTTCAGGGGTTACGTTTAGCGGAGGAGAGCCGATGCTTCAGGCAGAGGCTCTTTTGCCTCTGGCACGTATGATTCAAGATGTAGGGTTAGATCTTGCCATTTATACCGGATATACATTTGAAGAATTGATAAATCATGGTAATGCTTCGGTGTTGGAACTTTTGTCTCTAGCAAATACGCTGATAGACGGCCCGTTTATACTAGCGAAAAAATCTCTCAAGCTAAGCTTCAGAGGGTCGAGTAATCAACGAATAATTAATTTAAAAGATTCTATGAAACAAGGAATAGCAATTGTTGAACAAAGTTCTGCTTGGATCGGGGCATCTGATGCGGATTAGTTCATTTTTCGATGCAAAATATGTTATACTGATTTAGTACATAGTTATTGTTTCGGAGGAACTTTGTGACAAAATTACTTGTTTACTTTAGAGACTATATAAAAGAGAGCATACTCGGCCCCCTCTTTAAACTTCTGGAAGCAACTCTTGAGCTATTTGTACCATTGGTTATAGCGGCAATAATTGATATAGGTATTAAAAACAGCGACAGAAGCTATATTATACGCATGTGTTTGTTTTTAATAGTGCTTGGTATTGTGGGGTTTGTGTTTTCCATTACTGCCCAGTACTATTCGGCAAAAGCAGCGGTTGGTTTTA
Source organism: uncultured Ruminiclostridium sp. (assembly GCA_964462075.1). Classification (GTDB taxonomy): domain Bacteria; phylum Bacillota; class Clostridia; order DSM-8532; family DSM-8532; genus DTU059. The sequence goes on from CAYWXN010000002.1 coordinate 9,903, forward strand.
TCAAAAAATTAAAACAAAAGTTATACTCTCATATACAAACCTTATCTTTTACCGAGTTGGATACAATAGGTACGTCTACCCTTATAACAAGAATGACAAGTGATATGAATCAACTGCAAACCGGAGTGAATCTTTCTCTCCGCCTTTTATTACGTTCACCCTTTGTTGTATTTGGAGCCATGATTATGGCTTTTACTATTGATGTTAAAGCAGCTTTGATATTTACGGTTACAATTCCTGTTCTTTCTGTAGTTGTTTTCGGAATTATAATCTGGTGTATTCCTCTTTACAAGAAGGTTCAAGAAAGATTAGATAAAGTTCTGGGACTCACAAGAGAAAATCTTACCGGGGTTCGCGTTATACGTGCTTTCAACATAGAAGAGGACCAAATCAAAGATTTTGAAGAAAAAAATGATAAACTTACTATAATGCAAAAGTATGTTGGACGGATTTCTTCCTTAATGAACCCTATTACTTACGTAATTATAAATTTAGCTATTATCGCACTTGTTTATACCGGAGCACTCAGAGTAGAAGCAGGAATTATAACACAGGGAGCTGTTGTGGCATTATATAATTACATGTCTCAGATTCTTGTGGAATTGATTAAACTGGCAAATTTAATAATCAATATTACTAAGTCTATAGCCTGTGGCAATCGTATACAGGCTATTTTGGAGGTAAAGCCCGGTATCGAAGAAACCGACAAAACACCGGAAAAGAAAAATACTGATATTATTGTTGAGTTTAAAGATGTATATCTTAGATATAAAAACGCCGGAGATGATTCTTTGTCAAATATAAGCTTCAAGGTCGAGCGTGGAGAAACTATAGGAATTATAGGAGGTACAGGTTCGGGAAAATCATCCCTTGTCAATTTGATCTCCAGATTTTATGATGCAACACATGGGGAAGTCCTCATAGACGGTGTTAATGTTAAGGATTACCCTATTGAACAGCTGAGAGGAAAAATCGCTGTAGTGCCACAAAAAGCAGTATTGTTTAAGGGGACTGTCAGAGATAATATTCGCTGGGGTAAAAATGACGCTACTGATGAGGAAATATACGAAGCCCTTACCATTTCACAGTCTAAAGAGATGATTGATTCTAAGGGTGGGCTGGATTATGAAATAGAGCAGGGAGGCAGAAACCTTTCCGGGGGACAAAAACAAAGGCTTACCATTGCCAGAGCATTAGCAAAAAAGCCGGAAATATTGATTCTTGATGATAGTGCATCAGCTCTTGACTATGCGACAGATGCGGCTCTACGTAGGTCAATCAGAGAGATACAGCATACTCCGACGGTTTTTGTGGTGTCTCAGAGAACCTCTTCAATTCAATCCGCAGATAAAATAATTGTACTGGACGATGGCATAATAGCAGGAATGGGTAAACACGATGAGCTTATAAAATCTTGCCAAGTATACCGTGAAATATATGATTCACAATTTAAGAAAGAGGGTGCATAACTTGAAAAATAAATTTAATACAGGCACTCTCAAAAAGGTTTTTCGATATATAAAACGCTATCGAATTTTGTTATTACTCTCGATTATTCTTGCTGCCGTTACTGTAGCCTTAACATTGTATATTCCTATTCTTGTCGGCCGAGCAATAGATTTTATTGTTGGGAAAGAGGATGTTAATTTTGGTTCTGTTTTCAGGATATTATTGCAAATCGGAATAATTGCATCTATTACAGCCCTTTTACAATGGGTGATGAACATTATTAATAATAAAATTACATTTAACGTTATTAGGGATATTCGTGATGAGGCATTTAAAAAGATTCAAATTCTGCCTCTGAAGTATTTAGATAAACATACCTACGGTGAGATAGTAAGCCGTCTGATTTCAGATGCAGATCAATTTGCCGAAGGCCTGCTTATGGGATTTACTCAGCTTTTTACCGGAGTTGTTACTATTTTGGGAACCTTCTTGTTCATGCTTTCTATCAACTGGGTTATAACAGCTGTTGTTGTTATACTTACTCCCATGTCTTTACTGGTAGCCGGCTTTATTGCGAAAAGAACATATAACATGTTTAAGATTCAATCAGAAATAAGATCTAAGCAAACAGCATTCATTGATGAAATGATAAGTAATCAAAAGGTAGTCCAAGCGTTTTCCCGGGAGGATAAGTCACAGGAAGAATTTGATGAGGTAAATGAGGAGTTGGAAAAGAGCTCCTTGAGAGCAATTTTTTATTCCTCTATTACCAATCCCAGCACGCGGTTTATAAACAATGTTATTTATGCCGGTGTTGGTTTAACCGGTGCATTAGCGGCTGTTAGTCAAGGTATATCGGTAGGGGGATTAACAAGCTTTCTCAGCTATGCTAATCAGTATACAAAACCATTCAATGAGATTTCCGGAGTAATAACAGAGTTTCAAAACGCTCTTGCATGTGCCGCCAGAATTTTTGAGCTTATAGAGGAGAAACCACAGATTCCGGATTCCGATGATGCAATTGTACTGGATAATGTCAAAGGAAAGGTAGACCTTAATAATGTGGAATTTTCATATACAAAAGATCGTAAGCTTATAAAGAATCTGAATCTTAATGTAAGACCAGGCCAAAGAGTGGCTATTGTCGGGCCTACAGGGAGCGGTAAGACTACTGTAATCAATCTACTAATGAGGTTTTATGATGTAAATGAAGGTAGCATAGAGATGGAAGGTTTTGATATACGAGATGTAACAAGAAAAAGTCTTAGAAGAAGCTACGGGATGGTTCTGCAGGAAACTTGGCTGAAAGCCGGTACTATTCGTGAGAATATTATTTTGGGTAAACCTGATGCGACAGAAAAAGAAATAATTGAAGCTGCAAAGGCTTCACATGCGCACAGCTTTATAAAGCGCCTACCTAATGGATATGACACCATGATAAGTGAGGAAGGAGGAAGCCTTTCACAAGGCGAAAAGCAACTACTATGTATAACCCGGGTTATGCTGCTTCTTCCTCCTGTTTTAATTTTGGACGAAGCTACATCATCTATAGATACCCGTACAGAACTTAAAATACAAGAAGCTTTTGCAAAAATGATGAAGGGGAGAACCAGCTTCATTGTAGCACACAGGCTTTCGACAATAGTAGAAGCGGATACAATACTTGTATTGAAGGACGGCTCTATTATTGAACAGGGTAAGCATTATGAATTATTAGAAAGAAATGGCTTCTATGCAGGTTTGTACAACAGTCAGTTCACTGTATAGAAATTATTAATGGTTTTGATAGAACAAAAATATATAAGTCATAAATGTATGGAGGTATTATGCTGTCAGTATTTAAAGAGCGTCCATCAATAGTATTGGAAGCACAAAAAGCGAAGTTTAAGCCCAATTTTTTTATTCAGGTTTTAATATTTATAGGCGTTTTTCTGGCCATACAGGTAGCAATGGTTATTCCGTTATTTATATATGGTTTGATTGTATTCATAAAGATGAGTGCCGGAAATATGCTTCCGCTGGATGATCCAAATGCATTTACCGGATTATTGCTTGAATTTCAAAATGAGTTGATTCTACCCTCACTGATTTGCACTATTTTAATGACGATTTTAACAATAATCTATTGTAAATCTATTGAAAAACGCAGCTTATACTCAATGGGTTTTGTAAGGAAGAATGTTTTTTCAGATTATATTATCGGTGGCGGCATAGGTATTTTGATGCTTTCCATCGCATTACTGATATCTTTTTTATGCGGAACAGCTACATTTGAGGGATATATCTTAGGTGACGGTATAGGCCTGTTCCTTTTATTTTTACTCGGTTTTATAATTCAGGGTATGGGTGAGGAGGTATTCTTAAGAGGGTATTTTATGATATCTGTAGCAAACCGAAACTCTATATTTTTAGCGGTAATGTCTAACTCCATTCTATTTGCATTGCTTCATATTTTTAATAACGGTATTGATGTAATTCCTCTGATAAACCTAACCCTATTTGGAATTTTCGCTTCTATATATACACTTAAAACAGACAGTATATGGGGTATTTGTGCTCTTCATACAACATGGAATTTTGCCCAGGGAAATCTTTTTGGCATAAAAGTAAGCGGCATAGACACACAGGTTTCATTATTTTCCTTTACACTTAATGATACGGGTGCTGTTATTAATGGCGGTGCATTCGGCTTGGAAGGAGGTCTCGCGGTTACTTTGGTACTGGTAATTGGCATTATCATTTTGATGACGATAGAAGGAAGAGGTTTGTACAATAAAAAAGACTGCCCTAAAATAAATTTAGAGCAGCCATAAATCTAGCCGATTAATATGTTTCAACAAATAATTCAAAATAAGCCTGAGGATGCGCACATGCCGGGCAAATATCAGGGGCCGCGTCACCTTCATGTATATATCCGCAGTTTCCGCATTTCCAGAATACCTTACCGTCCTTTTTGAATACAGTTCCGTCCTCAATATTTTTTGCCAGTTTATTGAAGCGGGTTTCATGCTTTTCTTCGGCGGAGGCAATACTTCTGTAAACTGCGGCTATTTCCGGGAAACCTTCTTTATCGGCGACATCAGCGAATTGTGGATATAGAATGCTCCATTCCTCATTTTCACCATGAGCTGCAGCCTTGAGGTTATCAAGGGTACTACCCTGGGTTACCGGAAATCCGGCTTGGATTTCGATATTTTGAGGCAATTCGCCTTCAAAGCCAGCAAGAAGAAATTTAAAGAATCTCTTTCCATGTTCCTTTTCGTTGTCTGCTGTTTCAATAAATAGTTTACTTATCTGTTTGTATCCCTCTTTATCTGCAACAGAGGCATAAAAAGTATAACGATTCCGTGCCTGAGATTCCCCTGCAAATGATTTCATTAGATTTACTGCGGTTTCTGTACCTTTTAAACTTTTCATTTTTCTACCTCCTATAAACAAGATATTTCCTTTATTTTATCAGATTATACCTAACAAAACAATAATATAAGCTATGTATAAGTTATACAAAAGGCCTATAAATACTACTATGCCCCATATTTTTTATATGATAAAATTAAACGGATAAAAAAAATAGCGGGGTAATAGTTATGCATTATGATATAGCAATAATAGGAGCCGGACCTGCCGGAGCTGCGCTTGCCAGTTTTCTTCCCAAACAATACAGGATTCTTCTTTTAGATCGACGTGATCTTTTAGACGGGGAAAACCAAAAAGGGAAATGCTGTGGAGGGCTTCTTGCCACGGATGCACAAAAAATGCTCGGTGAAATGGGACTTGCTGTGCCAAAAGATGTAATGGTAGACCCCCAAATGTTTTTAGTCAGAACTATCGATTTTGATAATTATTTAGAGAGCTACTATCAACGTTTTTATTTTAATATGAGCAGACTTCGGTTCGATGAATGGATAGTATCATCTATACCCAATAATGTAGATTTGGCATTGGGTTGTAGATTCACATCATTAATAGAATCCAGGGATGGATATGAAATTGCATTTTTGCATCAGAACAAAATTTTTACCCAAAGAGTCAAGCTGATTATCGGTGCTGATGGGGCTTGGTCAAAAGTACGCCAACAGGTTTACGGTGAAAATGATACCTTGAAAAAATATATTGCCATACAAGAATGGTTTGAAACAGACAAACCTATTCCGTATTACGGAGCAATATTTGATAGCGAGATTACCGATTTTTACTCATGGACCATACCAAAAGAAGGCAAACTAATAATCGGCTCAGCTCTTACACCTGATAAAGACGCGAATAAGAAGTTTGAAATCTTAAAAAATAAGCTGAAAGAATACGGATTAGTTTTCGGTAATTGCATTCATAGAGAGGGTGCTTATTTAGTCAGGCCTAGAAGGAAAGACATTATTACCGGGAATGACCATGCGGCATTGGTGGGTGAAGCTGGTGGGTTTATTAGTCCCAGCTCCGCAGAAGGAATAAGCTATGCTTTAAAAAGCGCTCACGCGCTTGCAATGAGCCTTAATGACGGAATAGGGGATTTCCAGAAAAGATATAGAAAGAATATAAGGCCTATTTTAAATTCTATAACATTTAAGCAAATGAAAAGCCCCGGTATGTATAACAAAACAATCCGGGGAATGGTTATAAAAAGCGGAATATTAAGCAGTAATAGACTCTTTAATCAGGATTAATATTTTGTTTAATCCGATAACGCGGGCCTTGTCGATCTTCCATATTTTTTAACTCGCTGATGATATAAAGAGGCCGTCCTTTAGCTTCTTCATAAATGCGGCCAATATACTCTCCGATAATGCCCAGCATAAGAAGGATTATGCCATTAAAGAAAAGGCTTACTGCAATCAATGAAGTCCAGCCTGATTGCGATGTTTCAGGGAAAAATAATTTTTGAATGAGCACGGCAATCAAATATAAAAAGCTAATTCCTGAGAGTATAGCACCTATATAGGAAGCGAATTTAAGCGGCTTATAGGAAAAAGACATAATACCGTCCATAGCGAGCTTCAGCATCTTTTTAAGAGGGTATTTGGTTTTTCCGGCAAAACGTTCACTGCGCTCAAATTCTATTGCTATTTGCTTAAAGCCTACCCAGCTCATAAGACCTCTAACATAACGGCTTCGTTCGGGAAGTTGTTTTAGCGCCTCACACACCTTGCGGTCAATGAGCCTGAAATCTCCGGTGTCTACAGGTATGTCAACGTTGGTTAGACCGCGAAGAATTCTGTAATAAGCTTTTGCGGTTGTTTTTTTAAATAAGCTCTCGCCTTGGCGGGATTTTCTTTTACCGTATACAACATCATATCCGTCCCGCCATATTTTTATCATATCGGGAATCAATTCGGGAGGGTCCTGAAGATCACCGTCAATAATGACCATACATTCTCCTGCGGCATAGTCCATCCCCGCAGTAATGGCTATTTGATGTCCGAAATTTCGTGCAAAATCTATCATTTTTATATTCTTGTCCTTATTGCATAGCTCATGTATCATTACCCTTGTTTTATCACGGCTGCCGTCATTAATAAAGATAATTTCATAGCTCTCACCGATATTATTCATAACTTGAGTCAACCTGCGGTAAGTTTCTATAATAACTTCTTCCTCATTATACATTGGCACTATTACCGAACATAAAATTTTATCCATGAGAGCCTCCTATATAATTTATCATCAATAGTATACTATAAATTTTCGAGTATTTCATTTGCTGCGTTTTGTCCCAGCCTTACAGCATAGTTCAGGCCTCTGTCCTCCGGATATATTTGAGACATGGAAGCCAAGAAAAGCCCTTCAATCGGAGTTTTTATATCCGGAATAATCTTGCTGTATCTAAGAGTAATAACCGGCTGTGCAAACTGAGCACGGCTTATGGTAGTATTCTTTATATTCTCGCTATTAATACCGGGAAATACCTTCTTTAAACCATTTATAAATTCTTTAATAATATCTTGGTCGGAAGCTGAATATAAAGGATTTGAAACATCTAAATATCTTGATAGATATACAACATGGGAATTGTAGTCTTTTAATCCCACAAGATTTGTATGTTCGATAATCAGCACAAAGGGCAAGTCTTCTTGTGCCATAGTTATCCAATAATATGGCGAAAGGCTGTGAGTTAACTCCAAAATAAGGCAGAGATTAGCTTTATAGCTAATCTTTTTTAGGGAGTTTTTAAAATTACTATCAGGGTCCTGTAATATATTTGCTAGAAGATTTGGTGAGCATGTAAATAAAACCTTGTCGTAGCTTGCTTTGTTTTCATTTGAAATAATATCAAACGAGCCGTTTTTATTTTTAATTATAGCAGTGACCGCATTATCTAAAAAAATTTTGCCGCCCGATTGGATGATCTTTTGCGCGATTTTTTCAATAATTACGCTAAATGAACCTTCTAAATAGCCCAGCATCTCCTTATTTATACTCTTTCCTCTTGAAGTTCCCCGAAGCTTAAGTTTATTCCAAATCCAAGTGCCGGATATACTATTACTGTCTATATCAAATTTTGATTTAATTAACGGCTCCCATACCTTTTGCCAGACCTCTTGCCCGGAACGCTTAATAATCCATTCTTTAGCTGTAGTCGATTCAAATGGTGAGTAGTCCTTGATAAATTTTGAAGTCAGCACCATTACTCCCATACGAATTCTGGAAATAAACGAGAGGGGCTTAAAGCATAATAAATCAAGGGGAGAAGTGAACGGATGAATAAAGTGATCAATATAAATAGCATTTTTAGGTTCATACCAATTTAGCCGGTCTTTAAGATCCAGTTCATCAATAAGATCCAAAATTTCAGAATCGTTGACGAAGATATGGTGATAAAAACGGTCTATAGCCTCATTACCAACAGGCATAGCGGATGCTAACCCTCCAAGGCAATTCTCTTTCTCATATATTGTAACCTTATTTCCATTATGTGAGAGCCGAAGACCGGCTATCATACCGGTCAGACCTGTTCCGATGATTGCAATATTCATAATATCCGCCTTATTCTTATTTGTATATTACTTTTTTATACAGGATAAAGTTCCATGAAATAATAAAGAACATAATCAGAATTTTCGGAAGATATAAAACAGGCCAGGATCCTTCTCCGCTTAAGAGAACCAAAATATAGCGAATACCGGAAAAAAGAAGTATATTTCCGACTATAAGATTAAAGAAGAAAAGGATACCGTATAAAAATAACTGCCTCTTGAAGTTTGTGGTCGATCTAAACGAGAAGAACTTGTTTAATAAAAAATTCATCCAGAATATTACTGTATAAACCAGTATGTTAACAAGTATTTCGCTGATAGACAATGCATTTCTTAAAACGATGAACAAAATATATTCTATAGAAAAGCAAAAAACTCCAACAAAAATATACCTAATAAACTGTGCAAGGGAATCGGGTGTAAAAAGTTTTTTCAGTATAGGAAGAGTGCATAGCCATTCTAATAGTTTTTGCATTTGTATTTAACCTCCAAACTACCATTCCCAACGGGGGAGAAGCTGCAAGATGTTCAGATATATTCGAGGAACCTCTAACCCGGACAAAAGTGGATAGTATATAATGAATAACGTTAAAAATACCACAAGAAAAACTTTTATGAACCTACGGCTTATAAGGTTATTTTCTTCCAAGTATCTGAAAAGAATACCGACCATTAATATGAGAAAAGGTACACATGAAAAGTAATGGTATATAAATGTAATCTTTCTCGGAGCCACTACCCAAGGCAGGTATTGTGACAAATAGCCGATTACGGGGAACAGCAGGAGCTTATTTTCACCAAGAAAGTTCTTTTTATTAAAAATATATGATATAAAAGACCATACTATTATGAAAAACGCGATTAGACCGATCCAAAATAGCAGCGGATGTCCAAAACCGGCAATAGCTGCCCCCCTTGAATCAGGAAGAAGTGCTCCCTGAAAATAGAAAATCGGACGAAGATCTAAAGGCCATTCATACCATGGCGAGGCATATGGGTGGGATTCAACGACTCCCTTATGATATTCAAACATTGTTTTTATTGACTCAATAACCGATTCAACGAGGCTGATATTATTTTCTTTATAATCGATGGGAATAAATGATAGTACATATATGGCTATAGGGATAATAATAAAGAATATTACGCAGAAAAAACATGTTAAATAAAAATATTTACCTAACCATCCTCCGAGTTCCTTTGCCTTAAGTTTTTGAGGAGCTCCTTCATTTTTAATTTTAAGATTTAGTTGATTATTAATTTCATTATACTCATAACCTCTCGATAAGAAAAACAGAATTGCCAGTCCGGCGGCTCCGTACAGCGCGATCCATTTTGTTGCCGCTCCCAGCCCAAGAAATAACCCGCTTAACAGCAAGGGTATAAGGGATCTGAAAAAGCCTCGTTTGTAGGATTTTAAATCATAATAGTCCAGCATAAAATAAAACATAAGCATAATAAAGAATACAGTATAGCTGTCTATGGTAGCCAAACGGGTTTGAGTAAAGTGCATGAAGTCGAACATCATCAAATATGCACAGAAAAAAGCCCAGAAAGTGTCTTTAAAGAAACGCTTAGCAATAATATACATAAGGGGAATTAAAGCTGCACCGAATAAAGTGCCCATTATTCTCCATCCGAAGGGAGTCATTCCGAATATACTGATTCCGAAAGCAATAATAGTTTTTCCCAGTGGCGGATGAGTGTTTTCATAAAGAATATCACGTTTTTCAAGCTGTTCTAAGGCAGTGCGGGGAAAATACACCTCATCAAAATAAGTACCGTTAAAAACAGTCGGACGATCGGGGACCAGGTCCTGTTCATCAAACAGCTTCTCAATACCCACTGTTGAAGGATCTGTTGTTGTTGTAAATCCCGAAATCAAATTATCGCCGCTGAAAAACCCGAGCTCAAGGTATTCGGCTTTATAATACTTATTTTTATCGTGTTCAATATCAGTTCTCAAGTATCTATTAGTGAATCTCAGCTTATCTGTGGTTACTACATCAGTGGTATAATGCCATTTGAAAACAGATTTCATATCAATAAAAGAATAAGGCTTAAATTCGCCGTCTTGGTTAGCTTCTATTTCCAAACTTCCAAAACAGCCCCATTCGTGTCCCAGACCGCCAAATAACATGATCTTGTCTATTGTTACTTCTCTTTTGAAATCAACAATGAAGCTTTCATTAAGCTTTTCAGGCTCCCAACCGACTTTTGGAGCATTAAAGGAACCAAGGTTAATGAGTGCGATAATTAAATATATAACAGTCATAATTGTCATAATTTTAATGTCTTTTTTATTTATAATTCCAGTCATCACAATCTCCTACTAATTGTTTTTCAGGTTTTATAAAAGCTCTGTAACCCTGATAAATTGATAGTACATAGGCTAAAAGCACAAAAAATGAGAAAAGTATTGCAAGGCCATCCCGACGTTCAAGCCAATAAGCTCCCCCAAAAGAGATTATATACAAATATAAATGATTTATAAATACCGAAAAACTAACAAGTGCAAGAGGCAACAAATGTTTCTTCTCAAAAACAGAGGCAAGCGTAATAAAAACTATAGCCGGCAATAGGTAACGCTCGTGCATTTTTGTCATAAAAAAGAATGCACTAAACTGAACAAGGTATGAAAAGTAAGCTATTGAATAGGTTGACGCCTTACCTTTTAATAAACAAATAAAGGCAAATAGGATTCCTGCTATCATTAGTATGTTACCCCAGGTAAAATAGCTAAGCCCAAGAAAAGGCAGATTATCGGGCCGAATTTGTCCTCCTAGAAGGAACCAAAGATTAAAAGCATTGGCAGTTGCATAAGGATAATCCTTAATACTGCTAAAGTATAACTCAAAAAGCCAGTAGAGGGGATCTATCAATTTGGGGAGCTTGTATGCAAGACTTGTAGGAAGATAAAAGGGCAATACGATAGCATAGTAGAGAAAAATGCCCGAAAGTAACCCTATTATCAACCTTATAAAGAATTTAAAATCTATTTTAAAATCTTTGAAATATAAATACAGTACAACAGGTAACAAAAGCCCGCTTTGAGGCTTTGTCAAAACAGCGACAAGAAAAAGCAGTGCGGCAAGGTTATGCTTTCTAAATTCAAAAAGGGCAATTACTCCTATGAGCATAGTTGCAGGAATTGAATCAAATTGCCCCCAAATGGATGAGTTTATATATACGCCGGGGTTTATTAAATATATTAAGGCCATAATAGTACCGGCGTTAGCTTTATTTGCTTTTTCAGAAATTACTAAAATAAGCCATGCTCCGATAAACTCAAAAAGAACCGACCAGAACTTTATGAGAAAGGCATGTATAGCAGTCGAAACAGATAATCTATTTACGATTTCACCAGTGAACCATAAAAAATATTGAAAAAACGGAGCATAAACAACGTGAAATCCGGACGTGCCATAAAATTGAGATGGTCCATATAGGGCTAAATACTTACTCCATGCTACATATCCCGACATATCAATGGGATAGGGTTTTATACAAGTTATTAGAATACGAAAAATAAAAATGAGAAATAAAGCCGGTATCAACCTTTTAGAATACCTGCTAAAATTGTCTTGGTCTGTATTATGAATTGGTACAGGCATGGTATCCCTCCATACAGAATAAGGTGTCTAATAACACCATGCTCAATACGGCATGTATACAATTGTAAAACAAAAATGAGCAAAAAAAAAGCACCATAGGCGGATTTACTTATAAAATAATTGCTATCCAAAATCTGGTGCCGTAAAATAATATAAAACTTCTACATATATAAAAGGAGGAATAAATAACTTAGTTATATTATACCATTAATGCACGATTTCTAATATTACTTTTAGATTATAAAAATATTAACAAAAGATGAACGAAACCATTTTGAGTATTGTATATTGCATATGCCACTCGATTGATTTTTTGTACTGTATAGTTTATCATAGGTAGTGTTATTTATATACGAAATAAACTAATTATTATAATAAGATTAAAGTTGGAGTGTTTTATGGTTTTATATGAGAGTACAAGGGGCGGCAAAGAGGGGATATCCTCTGCAGAGGCCATAAAGAGAGGTATTTCTCCAAATGGAGGATTATACGTTCCGCAGCAAATTAAGGAGCTTACTCGAAAAGATATTTTAGGTTTAGTGAACATGTCTTACTCACAACGGGCAGTATTTATTTTAAAGCAGTATCTTGATGATTATACTGAAGATGAGCTTATAGACTGTGTTAATAATGCCTATAATACCGATAAGTTCTCTGTTCCCGATATTGCTCCAATAAGACCTATAAATGAGAGTCTGTGCCTATTAGAATTGTGGCATGGCCCTACTTGCGCATTTAAAGATATGGCTCTGCAGATATTGCCTCACTTTTTGGTAAAGGCTATGGATAAAACAGGAGAAAAAAGTGAGATTGTAATTCTTGTTGCAACATCAGGTGATACTGGTAAAGCAGCATTGGAAGGGTTTGCCGATGTAGAAGGAACACAAATCATGGTATTTTATCCCGATAATGGTGTCAGCGAGGTTCAAAAATACCAGATGATAACCCAAACCGGGAAAAATGTAAACGTATTTGGGGTTAAAGGGAATTTTGATGATACTCAATCGGGAGTAAAAAAAATATTTACCGATAAAGAACTGATACGTGAAATGGAGAAAAAAAATCTTAAGTTTTCATCTGCTAATTCAATAAATTGGGGTAGGCTTGTTCCCCAGATAGTTTATTACTTTTCAGCCTATGCTGATCTTATTAAAGCTAATCGTATAGAAGCGGGTGATAAAGTAAACTTTGTGGTACCTACAGGTAATTTCGGTAATATTTTAGCGGGCTACTATGCAAAACTTATGGGACTTCCTGTAAACAAGTTTATATGCGCTTCCAATGATAATAATGTCCTGAGTGATTTTATAAGAACCGGAAGTTACGATAAACGCCGTAAATTCATAAAAACTGTCTCACCCTCTATGGATATACTGATATCAAGCAATCTTGAAAGGCTTTTATATGAGCTTACAGGCCACGACGATAAAACAGTATCGGATTGGATGAATCAGCTTAACGAGTTTGGCCATTATGAAATAGGGAAAAATATACTAAGTGAAATACATAAAAATTTCTGGGCGGGATGGTCAAATCAGGATGAAACATTGAAAACCATAGAATGTGTATACACAGATGATAATTATGTATTAGACACTCATACTGCTGTAGCTGTTGATGTTTACGACAAATATGTAATTACCACCGGAGATTTAACACCTTCAGTGGTTGTTTCCACCGCTAGTCCCTTTAAATTTAACAACAGCGTATGCAAGGCACTTTTTGGAGATAAGGAAATTGAAGGTAAATCTGAATTTGAGCTATTAGAATTCTTATCAAAAGAGTGTGATATGCCCATACCGGCAGGATTAAAGGATTTGGACAAAAAAAGTATCCTTCATGATAACATTTGCGAAAAGGATGATATGAAAACTGTCGTAACACAGAATCTCTTTTAAAGGAGTATATTATGGCATTTGAAACAACTCGTTGTGTCAAGCTGTCAAAGATAGTTGAAGAATTAACCTTAGAAAAACTATTTTATTTGGATGAACACGACGAAATAAAAATTGGAACATCAGATATTAACCGCCCGGGACTTCAGTTGGTGGGCTATTATGAATACTTTGGAATCGACAGGATTCAGATTTTCGGTAAAGTTGAAATGACCTATCTTGAGCAATTAGATGAGGAAAAGCGTTATCAGAGTATTCGAAACTTTTTTTCTACCGGTATACCGTGTGTGGTTTTAGCAAGAGAAATGAAACCCTTCGATGAGATGGTGGAATGCGCAAAAGAATTTAATGTACCGTTTTTACGAACTAATGAGGACACTTCCCGTTTTAGCAGTAATCTGATTGCTTTTTTAAATATTGAACTTGCTCCGATGGAGACATTACACGGAGAACTTGTTGAGGTTTACGGTGAAGGGGTCTTAATTCTTGGTGAAAGCGGAGTAGGTAAGAGTGAAACTGCTCTTGAGCTTGTAAAACGAGGTCATAGGCTTGTAGCCGATGACTTGGTTGAGGTCAGAAAAGTATCCAGTAAGACTCTTGTCGGCTCAGCACCTGAAATTATACGTCACTTTATTGAAATTCGCGGAATAGGAATATTGGATGTTAAATACTTATATGGTGTAGGTTCGGTAAAAATAACTGAGGGTATTGCCCTGGTAGTCAATATGGAATTATGGAATCCGCAAAAACACTATGAAAGGCTTGGTACCGAAGAATTAACAACCGAGATCCTTGGAATAAAGATTCCCTCATTGACTATTCCGGTCAGACCCGGAAGAAACCTTGCAATTATCATTGAGGTAGCGGCTATGAACAACAGACAGAAAAAGATGGGATATAATGCTGCTCAAGCTTTTACCAAAAAGATTACCGAAGATATACAGAAAAGTACTGACTTGATGCCATAGCATTGAATATCACAATTGATCCGGTGAAAAAAGTATAAGGAAGGTTAAATTCAAGGAGTGGAAACTTTGCATAAAATTGATACTTACAGTAAGCTTGAGACAATTTGCGGTTCATGTACCATTCTAAGAGATGTTTCGATGAAAGAACACACTACCATGAGAGTAGGCGGAAAAGCTGCTCTTATGATTATACCTGAAACAATTATTTGTGTTCAGAAGATTATTGCATTTTTAAACTCATCAAATATACCGTATATGATAATAGGAAACGGCTCAAATCTAATTTTCCATGATACCGGATATAATGGTGTAATCATAAAGATAGGTGAGCCATTATCATCTATTCAGGTTTTCAATGATATAATTGTGGCAATGGCGGGGGCATCACTTGCTCATGTTGCAAATAAAGCGCTGGAAAATTCTTTAACCGGATTAGAATTTGCATCGGGTATTCCCGGAAGTATTGGCGGAGCAGTTTTTATGAATGCGGGAGCCTATGACGGAGAGATGAAACAGGTTGTATTTGAGACTCTCTGCGTTGATAATAAAGGAAACCTCATAACCATTAAAGGCCAAGAACACAATTTTTCTTACAGGCACAGTAGATTACAAGATGATGACCTTACGTGCTTACAGGTTAAAATGAAACTTGAAAAGAGCGAAAAAAGCAGTATTCAAGCTAAGATGAATGATTTAAATGCCAGAAGACGTGAAAAACAGCCATTGAATTTTCCCAGTGCGGGAAGCATTTTCAAACGTCCTCAGGGATTTTTTGCAGGAAAGCTTGTTGATGACTGCGGATTACGGGGAACAAAAATAGGCGGTGCGCAAGTGTCGGATAAACATTGTGGGTTTATTATTAATACGGGTAATGCAACAGCAGCGGATATCATTTCTCTTATTGAATATGTACAAGATACAGTATATAAAAACTCAGGAGTAAGGTTAGAGCTTGAGGTTAGAATAGTCGGGGGTAGTTAAATATGGAACTGCTTATCATTACAGGAATGTCAGGAGCCGGGAAAAGCTTGGGAGTAAAATACTTTGAGGATATAGGATATTTCTGTGTCGATAATCTTCCCCCGTCCTTGATTCCTAAATTTGCTGAAGTGATAATACACGGAAAGTCGAATCTGGAAAAAATAGCTCTCATTATTGATATCAGAGGCGGAGCAATGTTTTTAGACCTCTTACCTGCTCTAGCAACACTGACAGATATGGATATCAAATATAAAATACTGTTTTTAGATGCATCAGATTCTGTTTTAGTAAAAAGATTTAAAGAAAGTCGACGTATGCATCCTCTTTCCCAAGATGGTCGCCTTTCTGACGGTATCGCAGAGGAAAGAAAAATTCTGCAAACCATTAAAGACAAGGCAGACGTCATTATTGAAACATCAAATCTCAATCCGCGTCAACTAAAAGAAGCAATAACAAATCATTTTGTCAAAGGGAAGAGCTTTACCGGATTAATTGTTAACATTGTCTCTTTCGGGTTTAAATATGGTATCCCAATTGACAGTGATCTGGTATTTGATGTCAGATTCATACCAAATCCGTACTATATACCTGAACTTAAGCCCAAAACCGGCTTAGAGGATGAGGTCGTTGACTATATTCTGAGCTTTTCCGAAACAAGAACTTTTATCACTAAGCTATTTGATATGATAAATTTTCTTTTGCCTCAATATGTTAAAGAAGGGAAGAGTCAATTAATTATAGCTATAGGTTGTACAGGGGGTAAGCATCGCTCTGTTGCAATTGCAGACAAGCTTCACAAAAGGTTGAAGCGAAGAGGCACCAATGTGGTAATCGAACACAGAGATATTACTCGAGATTAGAATGAAAAGAAAGATTTTCCGGGCATTTAGCTGACAGAAAAGATTGTTCTAAAGGGGGAACACTATGAGATCACTAAAGTGGTTTCAGATTGGTTTACGGTTTAAGAAATGGTTAATTAGCGGCGTTTTGGGTCTTCTTTTATTGATAGCATCATTAATAGTATTACTGATGAATGCTGACATTAGTCCCTTACAATGGGCCATATCTTTATTTCTGGCTTTATTGGGTATTTACGGTATTTTGATATGCTTCAGAAAGATATTTATTAAGTTTGTCAGTGTATATTCAAACGGTATTATGAAAAAACCGTCAAACGTAAGCGAAATAAGAGATATTATATATAGAAGAAAGATTTTATCTACAGGGGCCAGAGTAGTGACTATAGGCGGAGGAACAGGCACATCCACATTGCTGAGAGGCTTAAAGGCCTATACAAGCAATATTACAGCTATAGTGACAGTTGCAGATGACGGAGGCGGTTCAGGAATGCTGAGAAATGATTTGGGAATGCTTCCGCCCGGTGATATACGTAACTGCATGCTGGCTCTTGCCGAAACCGAACCTGTACTTGAAAAGCTCTTGGCATACAGATTTACTGAGGGCTCTCTAAAGGGTCAGTGCTTCGGGAATCTCTTTTTAGCGGCTATGAATGGTATTTCAGACGGTTTTGAGCAGGCTGTAAAGTACATGGGTGATGTATTGGCCATTACCGGTAGAATATATCCTGTTACAGAAGATAATATTTTTCTAGTAGCAGAATTGGAAGACGGTACTCAAATTCGAGGAGAATCAAGAATAGGCTCCCACAATACAACTCATCCGGGCAAAATAAAACAAGTAATGCTGGATAAAACATCTGTAATTCCGGTTAAACAGGCCATTGATGCCATATATGAAGCAGATGTAATTGTATTAGGTCCGGGAAGCCTATATACAAGTGTAATTCCAAATCTATTAGTTAACGGTGTTGCAAAAGCCATTGCTGATTCTAAAGCAATTAAGGTATATGTGTGTAATATTATGACTCAACCCGGAGAAACCGAGGATTACACAGTAGGAGATCATATTGAAGCAATAAATTCGCATGCGGGTAGATCAATTATTGATGTTTGTGTTGCAAACAACGGAAAGATTCAACCGGATATTCTTAAAAAATATCAAAATGATGATTCGCACCCAGTTATTATAGATAGACAAGTTATTAAAAAAAAAGGTGTGCGGCTTTTGGAAAGGAATTTAATAAAAATTCGTAAAGAGTTGATTAGGCATGATTCGGACCTTTTAGCTCAAACTATCATGGAATTAACAGGAATTCATTGATTTACATACAAACTCAAGGAGGAGTTGCTTTGTCATTCTCTATGGAAATCAAAAGCGAGCTAACCAGAATTGAGAACTCTGATATTTGTTGTAAAAAATTTGAACTGACCGGTATTATCAGAGCCGGTATCGCTATCAGAAAGTATAAGGACAAACCTAGAGTGCTTTTTATTACTGAAAATGCATCTCTTTCAAGACATTTATATTCTCTTGCTAAAGAGTACTTTAATAACAGCCCCGACATTATTATACTTAAAACCCGGCGTTTTCGTACACATACTGTATATCGGCTGGAATTTACCCATTTATTTGATAATGAAATTAAGATGATATTAAAAAAGATGGGCATTTCTCTTATAGAAAACGGAGAAAAAATATCTTATGAAAACATTGGAATCAAAAATAGATGCTGTAAAAGAGCTTATATAAGAGGTTGTTTTTTGGCTACCGGTTCTATTTCTGACCCGGATCGCTCATATCACTTAGAAATTACGTTTCCTAATTTACTGCTTGCCAAGGAATATATCTCATTATTAAAGGAATTTGATGTTGAGTCCAGACACATTATAAGAAAAGGGCATCATTTAGTATACCTGAAAGAAGGTCAGGAAATAGTTGATTTTCTAAATGTAATAGGCGCACACAATGCACTTATGAAACTTGAGAATATAAGAATCATGAAGGACATGCGAAATCAGGTTAATCGTATAGTCAACTGTGAAACAGCAAACCTAGAGAAAACTGTAAATGCATCCTTGAGACAGGTTGATAATATTAAGTTTATAGCAGAAATGAGAGGTTTGGAAAGTCTCCCGGAAAACCTTCGTGAAATTGCCTATTTACGTGTTGAAAATCCCGATGTAAGTCTTGCAGAACTGGGGGAAATGCTGAATCCAATATTATCAAAATCTGGTGTTAATCATCGTTTGAAGAAAATAGACAATATAGCCGAAAGCATTAGAAGTGGTATTTAAACCAATTAACGCCTAATATTTAACATAAAAATCTAATATCTGGATTTTATTATAAAAATGTGGTATAAAAGTTATATAAGATTTGTAAGCGAGGTAATTACTATGCAGAGAAAGTTTTTAACTTTTATATTGATTCTTGTTCTCTTATTTATTTCTATGATTTCGGGTTGCTCGAGGGTAGGTGCCGGTAAACCGGGCTCCAAAGAAGAACTTCTTGATTGCAATTGGGTATTGAAAGTAGATCAAACAATCCCTGTAAAAGAAAAAGACGGTATGACCGTAGAATATACACTTGTTCTTATAGCAGAAAAAGAAGGCGGTACGAATGTTTCAGGCACATATCATGGTGCGGCCTATATTGGTGTAAAACTTGATATCTCTGAGTTCTCGAACGAGGCCGTTGAAATGACAGGCGGTTTTGACATCAATGCCTTTGGAAATGATATTACATTTGATGTTGTTTCATATGATAAAAATGAATATGCCAACTATGATGTGAAAGAAGATGAACCCGGTATTGTACCTCTTGTAGAGTATGAATCTATGGCTTTGTTAAGTCCGGAAATGACTGGAGCAGGTGTTTTAAATCCATATCTGGAGGGAAAACAAGAAGGTAGCGTGAGTGGTGGAATTAACGAAAGTGTTCCTTCATCAACAGTTCCGATAACTATGAAAATAACCATTAATTCAGGAAATGTAAATGTCTATCTTCCGCAGTTCAAATTGAGCAGTAGTTTTAAAGGTCAATTGCTTGGTATACCTAAAGGAGACAGTAAAATGTACGATGATACAATGAACAAAATAAATAAACTACAAGATGGTAAGAGTGATGAAAAAGACGGTCCTACAGGAGATAACGGAGGCGGCTTAGGCGGCTTAGGCGACCTAGGTGGTCTTGGTGGAATAATGGGTCAAATGGGAACAAACCTTACCATGCCGGATTCCTTCCCGGTTGATGATATTCCGGTCATGCCAAATGTCAATATTATCAATGTATATGAGAATGACACAAAAAAGAATGTACGGATAATGTTTGGCACAGATAAAGAGTACGATGAAGTTTATGATTTCTACCAAAATGAGTTTATTAGTAAGCTCGAAGAAGAGCCAAATACTATGGATATAGACGGCGGAGTGATGTATATGTGCGATATGGAAGGCTATAATAGCATAACAGTAATGATTTTAAGGGATCC
>CAYWXN010000003.1:0-27820 GCA_964462075.1 uncultured Ruminiclostridium sp.
TTTACGATATACTGTCATTATTTTTTCCCCCTTGTTTTTATTTGTTTTATTTAATTTTTATTTACCTGTGAAATGGCTGGGTCGTTTTTCAAAAAAAGCATTAACCCCTTCTTTTTGATCCTCGGTAGATAAGCATATACCTACACCTGCCGCCTCAATTTTTTGTCCTTGTAGGACATTACTTCTTAATCCCTCATTAATTGCGACTTTAGCCATCTTTAATGCTATCGGACCCATAGAAGCTATTTTTTTTGCTAATTCTATTGCTTTGTCCAGTAATTCATCCTGACTTGTAACCGTGTTTACCAAACCGTATTTTTCTGCTTCAGCGGCAGGCAAGAATTCACCTGTAAAAATCATTTGACTGGCTAGGCCTTTACCGATAAGTCTAGGCAACCTTTGGGTTCCGCCCCAGCCGGGTATATTACCGAGTTTAATCTCGGGCTGTCCGAATTTTGCGTTCTCAGAAGCAATTCTGATATCACAGCACATACTTAGCTCGCATCCGCCTCCGAGTGCATACCCGTTTACCGCTGCTATACTGGGTTTGCTGCAATCCTCTATGGCATTGAAAATCCTTTGGCCAAGCATCATAAAATCATAACCCTTTGCAGGAGCAACATTATCAAGATCATGTATGTCCGCTCCGGCAACAAATGCCTTTTTCCCGCTTCCTGTAATAATAAACGCCCTGATATCATTGTCATTTTCGATTGATTTTACAACCGATTCAATCTCATATAAAGTCTGATAATTTAAAGCGTTAAGTGAATCCGGCCTGTTAATAGTGACAATTGCTATATTGTCCTTCTTCTCAAAAATGACATTTTCCAGTTCCATCTTAAAACCTCTCTTCTATAATAATAAAAACTATTTATTGAATTTTTCAGCTAATCCCATTTTTTCATCAGCAAAAATTCTATCGTCCATAAGTTTAAGGTTTTCACTGATAATTGGCTTGAAAGACATATGTGCCAGGATATCCTTTTCCAAATCTATACCCGGAGCAATTTCAATTAGAACAACCCCTTGATCTGTTAGTTCAAATACTGCACGTTCAGTTACATATATTACTTTTTGACCTTGCTTTAAAGAATATTTTCCGCTAAAACTTATTTGATTAACTTCGGGTACAAATTTTTTATATTTCCCCTCATTAATAATTTGCAACTTTTTATCGGCAACGTCAATGGAAAGTCCTGACGATGTAAATGTTGCACAGAAAACAACTTTCTTTGCATTCTGTGATATATTGACGAAACCGCCTACCCCTACTACTCGATTCCCGAATTTACTTACGTTTACATTACCATCCGTATCAAGCTCAGCAAATGATAAGAATGTCAAATCAAGGCCGCCTCCGTCATAAAAGTCAAATTGGTATCCTTCATCAATAATAGCCTGCGGGTTGATACCCAGACTAAAATTGACACCGAGAGCAGGGACCCCCCCTACGATTCCCTGCTCAACGGTGAAGGTAATATCCTGAGCCACGCCTTCTTCATTGGCAACTGACGCAACACCGTCGGGAATGCCAAATCCAAGATTAACTACAGCACCAGGAAAAAGTTCCAAAGCTGCTCTTTTTGCTACTATCTTTCTTTCATCCATTTTCATATGTTCAGCTTCGGAAAGCGGCTCTCTTATTTCACCTGTATATGCCGGATTATAATCTGTTATCATTGATTGCATCTGATCCGGATCTACAACTATTGCATCTACTAGGATGCCAGGGATTTTTACGCTCTTGGGATCAAGTGTTCCTCTTTGAGCCAGACGTTTAACTTGCGCAATAACAATACCACCGGAATTATGTGCGGCTTGTGCCGCCGAAATTTGTTCAAGTACAATTCCTTCGTGCTCCATGGTTATGTTTCCGTCTTCATCGGCAGTGGTTCCGCGAAGTATTGTCACATCTATGGGAAATGTTTTGTAAAATAGCCATTCCTTGCCTTCAATTTCTATAAGCTTTACTAAGTCCTCTTTACATACATCATTCATTTTACCGCCGTCAATACGAGGGTCAATATAAGTACCTAACCCCACATGTGTTATAACACCGGGTTTTCCTCCTGCTATGGCACGTGCCATCTGAACCATAACGCCTTGCGGAAGCGTATATGCCTCAACTTTGTTGTCTACCGCCATTTGCGAAATTCTTGGAGACCAAGGCCAATGACTACCTATAACACGTTTCACCATTCCTTCATGACCGAATCTTTCAGCGCCGGCACCTTTTTTATCTCCTATGCCAGAGCTGTGACAAAGCGTAAGATTTCTGGGATATCCTGTAGATAAAAACCTTTCTTCCAAAGATTCCAACATTTTTGCAGGCTCGTTGATTTTTCCGCCTGAACATACAACCCATACCGTAGCGTTATCCCTGATTAACTTTGCTGCGGCCTCCATTGAAATAACTTTTGACATGATTTTCCCCCCGATTATAATTTCTAAATTCTATTTTTTTCTATATTTATAACCCATAGCATTTGATATTCTTTCAGCGCTTTCGCATATCTTCTTAATAAGGTACTCATCCCGTTCTTTAGGAAAGTTATATATAAAACCTCCGATACTTATACCTGCAACAGCGCTCCCTGTATAATCAAATATTGGCACACCATAACCCACAACATTTTCATTACTTTCCCGATTGTCATATGAATACCCCAGGGCTCTAATCTTTCTCAGCTCTTCTTTTAAAGCTTCATGATCAGTAATCGTATAGGGACTCATTTGTTTCAATGTAACCCCATTAAGTCTCTCATCAAGTTCATCATCGCTTAAACACGATAACAATGCTTTACCCGTACCTGTGCAATGTGCAGGCATTGAACTTCCTATTCTTATAGTAAATTGGAGCGCTTCTTTTGGCTCTACCTTATCTAAATAAATAACCTCCATACCTACTAGTGTAGATAACTGAATAGTTAGCCCAACTTCGTCACATAGCTCTTGCATAATGGGATATGCAATATTGTGAAGATTTAGACGTTCTGCGTAAAGAGAGCCAATCTTCAACATTGTCTGGCCAAGCATATAGCCTTGAGTCTTTGGGTCCCTTCTTACATATCCCCTAGCTTCCAATGTTTCCAACAGACCAAATGCTGTGGACTTTTTTAGGTCCAACATTTTATATATCTCTGATAAAGTCAAAGATTCGTTTTTTATAAACAGTTCGATAATCTTTAAAGCCCTATCAACACTTTGTATCATTTTATCACCTCACTGGATATGTTCGACATTATCGCACACGGTTCGTAAAAAATGATTATGTAATTATATTAGCATTATCCACAAAAAACGTCAATACTTCGGCATAAAAATATTAAATATTCATAAATAAACCGTTATCGCGTAAATCCATTTATTTCAATCCTTGAGTAATTTCAGTTTACTTATCTTAAGAAAAACTTTTTATATAGGTGTTTAATAGACATTTTCTTATATTAATTCTGAAGGAAAAATTAATATAAACTTCATCCAACAAATCATTATATCCTGTCGTTGACATATTATATAGACATTGATATGATATGAATGATTTGGTTTTTGAAAGATGCTGGATATATGCTGGAATGTTTCTTTTTTAATGATATATTTGGATATTATGCAATTTGTTATTAATGAAAAATCATTTTGCGTACTCTGGGTCTTTTTATTAAAGCCTGATGTCCTATAAATTTATTAATTTAATGGAGGCCAGAAAATGAGTAATACATCTTACAACCCTTATGAAACTGCACAGCAGCAATTTGACTCGGTTGCCTCAATGTTAGACCTTGATGCCGCAACCTGTGAGCTTTTACGTCAACCTATGCGCGAGTACCATTTCACAATTCCGGTTAAAATGGACGACGGTACCACCAAAATTTTTAAGGGCTTCAGAATTCAACATAACGACGCAAGAGGCCCGGCAAAAGGCGGTATCAGATTTCATCCAATGGAAACAGTAGATACAATCCGAGCACTGTCCTTGTGGATGACATGGAAATGTTCTGTTGTAGACATCCCTTTAGGCGGAGCTAAAGGCGGCATTATTTGTGATCCAAGAAATCTTACAGAACGCGAACAGGAAAGATTATGCCGCGGTTATATACGCCAGTTGGCAAAGAATGTCGGCCCGAATACCGATGTTCCGGCACCCGATGTAATGACTAATGCAAAGCATATGCTATGGATGCTTGATGAATATGAAACTATTCACGGCTGCAAAAATCCCGGATTTATAACAGGTAAACCTGTTGGTATGGGTGGTTCTTTAGGAAGAACAGAGGCAACCGGCTTTGGTGTTATTTATGTTCTGAATGAAGCTCTGAAAAACCTTAATATGCCTATTGAAAATACTACCGCAAGTTTCCAGGGCTTTGGTAATGTTTCACAATATGCTGTTAGATTATATCAACAATTAGGCGGTAAGGTTGTTGCAATTTCTTGTTGGAATGAACCGGAGAAAAAGGCTTATACCTTCCGCAAGCTGGACGGTATGGATATCAATGCTCTGGCAAGCATTACCGATACATATGGAACCATTGATAAAGAGAAAGCTAAAGGGCTGGGCTATGAAGTTCTTCCGGGAGATGCCTGGATTGAGCAAGATGTAGATATTTTAATTCCTGCAGCTATGGAAAATCAAATAACAATTGAAAATGTTCATAGAATCAGCAAACAGGTAAAAGTAATTACTGAAGCGGCTAACGGTCCTACAACCCCCGATGCCGATAAAGTAATTACAGAAAGAAATATTTTCCTTATTCCTGACTTTTTGGCCAATGCAGGCGGAGTAACCTGCAGTTATTTTGAACAGGTTCAGTGTAATCAGAATTACTTTTGGGAAAAGGATGAGGTCCTTGAAAAGTTGAATACTAAGATGACCTCAGCTTTCAAAGCAGTTTATGAGCTTGCAGAGAGTAAGGGTCTACGCATGCGTGACGCTGCCTATGTTATTGCTATAAACCGCGTAGCGCAGGCTGTTAAGAGTCGCGGATGGGTTTAATCTAATCGTAACATAATATATAATAATCTTAGCCGTTCGAATTAATCGATTTCGAATGGTTGTCCGAGAGTATTGACTCGTGATTTCAATTCTGTCAAAACGCTAATCATGGTATAATGTAGGAGGTTGGTAATTTTCCAACCTCCAATTTTTAATAAAGGGAGCCTTCATAATATGAGTAATATGAATTTTGAATCTGAAAATTTGCTCGATGTCCTGAAGGAACGCGAAAAAGAGTTAAATTGCCTATATTTGGTTGATGATATTCTTGAAAATCATCATTTATCTATACCGGAGCTTTTTCATGAAATTATCAAAGCATTACCCTCGGGTTGGCGATTCCCTGAATTATGCCGGGTAAAAATATTGTACAAAAACCAGAGTTACCAGAGCTCCGGGTTTATATCCTCTCCCCTCTGTGAAACATGTAATATTAAAGCAGACGGAAAAATTGTCGGGAACATAGAAGTTGTCTATATTCAGGATGTTCCGAAAACTGACGAAGGTTATTTTCTTTTCAAGGAAAAAAAACTGATAAAGACAGTTGCTGACAGAATCGGTCAGATGCTTGTCTATAGACAGATGAAATCTGTCATGAATGATTGGGAAGTATCAAAATCTAATCCTAATGACTCCGAGAACGGATTAAAAGAATGGGAATTTGTTATTGAGTTTCTTAAGCATACCGATCATAGTGTACTTCTTCACATATGCAGAAAGCTCACAAATTACCTTCTTATTTTAGGTGTAAATGAGGCATCGGATTATTTTTATTGTTCTCCTCAAAGCTTAGTGGATGATGATGGATATGCAAATTATCCTACAGCAGCCGAACCTATGGGTGATATAGTTTGTCTTTGCGAAAATGTATTTAACATCGCTAAGAAATATATCGGTACCGATGAGTTGAAAAACCTAATTAAAAGATGGATTCAGGAAGAAAACGCCTATTCCCTTATTAAAGCCATCGATAACATATCTCCCACACTTCATAATATAATTGAAGCTTTGAGGAAGTTCGAAAAATCATCAAAAGGTGAAGAATTTATTTTTTCTCCTAAAGGCCGGTGGCTTACAGTTGGCTTAATCAAAGATTTTTTATCAAATAAACCGGAATTTATTAATGTTGCGGCTCAATATATAAATTATAGTGATTTCTATGATATTATTAACAATATTATTTATCCCTCAGATAGTCATGGAACAATCGGAGGCAAGGGTACAGGTTTATTTTTAGCCAAAAAGATACTTTCAAAAGAAAGTGATAATCTTCCTCTACTGCAATCTATAAAAACTCCTAAGACATGGTATATAACTACAGATACTATAACCGAGTTTCTTCACTATAATGATCTTGAAGAATTAAACGAACAAAAATACAGAAGGATTCAAGAAATTCGTTTAGAATATAGAAACGTTATCCAGTTAATGAAAAATTCCAAGCTTCCTCCGGAAATTGTGAATAGCCTTTCAGCGGCATTAGATGATTTTAATGATATGCCGATTATAGTCAGAAGCTCAAGTGTATTGGAAGATCAAACCGGTGCTTCTTTTTCAGGTAAATACAAGAGTTTATTTTTAGCCAACCAAGGCAGTAAGCGAGAAAGGTTATCAGCGCTTCAGGATGCCATTATTGAGGTATATGCATCTATGTTCGGACCGGATCCGATCCAATACAGAGCAGAAAGAAATCTGTTGGATGTCAGCGAAGAAATGGGCATTTTGATACAGCAAGTAGTAGGTACAAAAGTCGGCAAATACTTCTTTCCTCTGTTTTCCGGTGTTGCTTTTTCCAATAACGAATACAGATGGTCGCCCAGAATAAAGCGAGAAGACGGTTTGATCAGAATGGTTCCGGGTTTGGGTACCCGTGCTGTTGATCGTTTGACCGATGATTTTCCTATACTTGTTTCACCCCAGCAACCCGGAATAAAGGTAAATATAGTGCCTGAAGAGATAAAAAGATATTCACCTAAAAAGATAGATGTTATAAATCTTGAGAACAATTCTTTTGAAACTATAGAAATATCAAAATTGCTGAAAGAATATGGAAATCAAATAGAAAATATTAATAAAATTGTTTCAATCATGGAATATGATCATATCAGAAAGCCGAATATGTTAGAAATCGACTTTAAAAAGGATGATCTTGTTGTTACCTTTGACGGTATAATTAATGACTCACCCTGTATTACGCAATTAAACGCAGCTCTAAAAACTCTGAAAACAAAACTTGGCTATCCCGTTGATATAGAGTTTGCCTCTGACGGAAAAGATTTATATCTTTTACAGTGCAGGCCTCAAAGCTTCAGAGAAGAGACTTCTCCCGCCCCTATTCCACAGGATATTCTGCCTAAAGATATTATTTTTTCTGCTAATCGCTATGTATCAAACGGACTGATTCAAAATATATCGCATTTAGTATATGTCAATCCCGACAGATACAACGAACTATCCGAACTTGAGGATTTAAAAACGGTAGGCAAAATAATTAGTGCATTAAATTCTTTTCTTCCTAAACGTCAATTTATTCTGATAGGTCCCGGTCGTTGGGGAAGTCGCGGTGATATTAAACTTGGGGTATCTGTCACATATTCGGATATCAACAATACCGCAGCATTAATTGAAGTTGCCAGGAAAAAAAGCGGGTATATACCCGAATTATCTTTCGGTACTCATTTTTTCCAAGACCTTGTCGAAGCTAATATTCGTGTCCTGTCATTATACCCTGATAATGACGGTATAATCTTCAACGAAAGATATCTTACTAAGTCTGCAAATATTTTGAAAACAATATTCCCGGAATACGAAAGATTTGAGGAAGTTGTGAGAGTAATAGACATACCTTCAACGTCTGATGGATACAACCTAAGTATTTGTATGAATGCTGATTTATCGCAAGCATTGGCTTTCTTAACTCCCCACAAAATTAAGCTCTCTCGCCGGCAAAGAATTGTTGAATACGATGACTATTCAGGAGATGACAAGGCCTGGAGATGGAGATCTCATTTGGCCGAGCAAATAGCTGCAAATATTGATTCAGCCCGTTTAGGTGTTAAAGGGTTTTATCTCTTTGGAAGTACTGCTTTGGGTACTGCAAGCCCAGGCAGTGATATTGATATTATTATTCACTTCGAGGGAAATGATTCACAACGAAAAGAGCTTGTAAGCTGGCTTGACGGCTGGAGTACGAGCCTAGCCGAAATAAACTATATGAATACCGGCTATAGAATGGACAAAATACTTGATGTCCACATCATTACTGACGAGGACATCAAAAATAAGGATTCTTTTGCAATTAAGATTAATCACCCGGTAGATCCGGCAATTTCTTTAAAGACTTCATAAGCCTAATATATTGAAATCTTTCAGGGATGAACGTGTTAGAACCGCGGCCGATGACATGTGTGATAGCGGAGCATGGATAGCGTAGCGCGCGAATAATTTCCGGATGAAATTCCTGAGCGCACACATGACATCGGCTAAAGGTTCAAAATATTGTATTCATAGCAATGACATTATTGGGGTTTTTTTATCTGCTTTTTTTTATATGCCTTCAGCATGATAAACAGCAGTGGAATCAAATATAAAATAAGCAGTCCTAAGGTCACAAACAGCATTAATTCAGATTCGGGAGCAAGCCCTATAAATATCAGCATAGGGGCTCCTAAAGCAATAGCAAAGCTGCTTCCGGTCAACAGATTATTTGCGGCGGGAGTTTTAAATTCAGGGTCTATTTCCCTAAGCAATACTACGCCCGAACTGATAGTTCCTGTCAGCATTCCATACATAGAAACCATTCCCTCATGCTCATAACCGGGATATATCTTTTTACACAACCATATGAGATAATAGTATGTTACAATTCCGCCCAAGACCGCCATGATGGTGAATGGAATCCATAGCCCTTTTAACTCTTTAAACTCTATTGAAGCAATTCCTGCTATGGTCATGAAATCAAAGGACAAACCGGATATTCTGGATAACAAATAATTGTTCGGATATTGGCGGGTCATTACCTTTGCTTTAGTTAAAGCGTCAAATCCCAACCGACATCCTGTGGCCAAAAGCGAACCGGTAATAAAGTTAAATCCCCATATTAGCGGAGACAGAGTCTTTGCAAGACCCGGAACAGCTTCAGCCAGAAAACTTGTTATTCCAAGAGAAACTAAGTATGTGGCCAGATATATTAATAAAACAAGCGCAAATTGTACCGAAAACCTGTCAACCGATTGGGATATGGGAATTTCATTTGCATCCTGAAAATCTTCTACGGTGACCGAACCCGATACATATGCCGAATCCTGTAAAGTAACTTTTTTTTGCCTGTTTGCAATATTAATATAAATGACTCCCACAACACAGGCGCATACAAAGCCCGCTGCCGCAATTGAAAGGCCAAATGATTGTCCCCCAACAAAACCGAGCTGCTCATATGAAGAACCCACGTTATTGGCCTGACCGGGGCCCTGACCATATCCCATAGGAAGAAGTATTCCTGCTGCCTTAAAGAAATCGGGCATTATTGTATATGCAAGACCGATGGATATTATCAAACCTAAAATTCCTTGAACAAGATAAGTACTGACAATTAATGCGCCGCTTTTTAACCCTGCCAAATTACTTTTTTCTTTATCCGCATATTTTGATGGAATTCGAAGAGAAAGTGCAATAAATCCTATTCCGATGGTATGGTAGGTAATCTTCTCAAGAAATTCTCCGTCCATAGGAAGAATATTAAACTCTCTCAAGAATAATGCAATAAACCCACCCAATACTGCTGTCGGAATCATAGCCTTTCGAATAAACTTTAGCTTCCGGCATAGAATATTGGCAAATACTAAAATCCCTGCGAGTATGCCAAACTGAATAATGAAATTCCATAAGCTGGTGTTAGCTGCAGAAAAGTCCAAAACTATCACTCCTCGTAGTCTATTATTTTTTTGCTCTTAAATATTTTATTACTTCTCGGTATTTCAGAGCACTTCTCGGATGGCTTGATTTTATCTCATAAGCCTGTCTGTCTGTTGTTGCAAAAGCAATGACCATCTGCCCTATTATCTCGAGATCAGACAAATCATCAAAGCTATATGTATACTTATCATTGTTACCACATTCAAAAACTAAACGATTATTATATAAGAGCAAGGTGCCTTTTCCCATCAGCTCGTTTTTGCCGCGATTAGCCTTCCATAGAGTTTGGTCTTCGTCAGAGTAAATCAGTTCATCAGGCCTAAGGCTCTTAATTCTTTCAATATCCTCCTTAAGCTTTGTGTCCTGAAATCTGCACCAATCCAAAACTGTTTCATAAGGAGGTTTATCATTATTATTAGATGATAAATAGCCATATGAATTGTAATTTAAATCCAAACCACAGTCACAGAAAAGCCTATCTCCTTCGCTTTTAAGCGTCGCTGTTTTATTGCATGCCGGACATAAAAAAAGAGCTGTTTCAAGACTTTCAGCAATATTTTTTCCTGTGTATGAAACTGGATCCTTTCCTTGCTCTTCATAGGCATTTACATATAAATCATCCCTGATTGCCTGTATCACTTCATCGGCAGTCATTGACTTTAGCTCTTCGGGGCTGTATTCCTTTACCATACGCCCGATCATCTTACCTTTTCTAAGGGTTCTAGACCAACGCGGGCTTGTAAAATATCCACCATCTAAGCGAAAAGTAATCAACGCAACACCGCTTTTTTTAATCAGCTTACCGGTTGCGGGATGAATCTCACCAGTTTCGCCGCTGAAGGAGCGGTTTCCCTCGGCAAACATACAGACATTAGCCCCCATCTTTAATCTCTTCAATATATTCATAACAGTCTGAATCTCTGTTTTGCCCTTTACTCTGGGAATGGGGGCGACAATAAAATTAATGAGCTTACTTAAAAATCCCCACCTGAATATATGCTCACTTGCCACATAATACATCTGATTAGTAAAAGCCAGACCAACAAGTAATGGATCATAATCAGTATTATGGTTTGCTAATACAATATACGGAGAGTTTGCAGGTTTAACTTTTTTGTACGAATAATTCAATTTTTTCTTTAGAAAAGGAGTTACAATAAATTTAAGTATTCTATAAATAAAACGATGCCAATATAAACTCTTCATCATTTTCCTCGCTTCAAATATATAAATCATTTTTGCGAAAAAATGTCTTAACTATTATCTCATACTTTGATGCAATTTGTATACTTTATCATATTTTTAACAAAGCCATACTATTTTTTTAACAGGGTAAAAGTAATAGTTATACTTCATTTATATCCTTCGGTAAAGTTATAAATACAAAGAATCCTGCAATAAATAAAGGAATTATTGAAAATATGCTCAGTTTAGCATTGCCCGTTATTGTAGTGGTTAAGGCCATTAGGCCTGGGCCGATAATAGCTGCAAACTTACCGAATATATTATAGAACCCAAAAAACTCATTGGAATTCTGTTTTGGAATTATCTTGGCATAATAGGATCTGCTCAATGCCTGAATTCCGCCTTGAGCTGAACCGATTAAAGCACCCAATACGAAAATGTGCCATACAGAAGTAATGAAGAATGCTGCTATACAAGCAATTATATATGTAAAAATACCAACTATAATCATAGTCCTAGCGGAATACTTTTTGGCCAGATTACCGTAAATTATAGCACAAGGGAAGGCAATTATCTGAATAACCAACAATATTGCAAGTAGAGTAAAGGTGTCCAGGGAATCTGTCCCCAATACTGATGTAGCATAAGGAACAACCATTTTTATTATTGTATCTACTCCGTCAATATATAAAAAGTATGCAATTAAAAATACTGCCACGGTCTTATGCTGCTTAATATTAGCAAATGTCGATGCTAGCCGTTTAAAGCTGTTTTTTACCGGGTTTGGTTCCGGTTCGATATAATGTCTTTGTTTTACATTTTTAATAATGGGGACAGAAAGGAGACCCCACCAAAGAGCAGTAATAATAAATCCGATCTGATAACCGATTGCTTTATCCATACCGAGTACCAGAATCATTAAAAGGCTTATTGCAAAAGGTATTACACTTGATATATAACCAAATGCAAATCCTCTTGTTGATACTTTATCCATTCTTTCATCGGTGGTGACATCAACCAAAAAAGAATCATAGAAAATATTAGCACCGGAAAAACCGATTGCCGAAAGTACATAAAATATGGCTATAAGAAGTCTCAAGCCGCTTTCAGGTGGAACTAATGCTAACGAGGCTGTGAATGCCACCCCAATAATAAAGAAGAAAATGAAAAATCGCTTTTTCTTATCCTTATAATCGGCAATTGTACCTAGAATCGGGCTGAGTACAGCAACAAAAATACTGGCTAAGGTATTGAAATACCCCAAGTCCATACTGCTGCCGGTACTTTTAAACATGCCGAATATTATAGGAAAAAGAGCAGTTGTGATAGCAATAGAATAGGCTGAATTAGCGCAATCATATAATACCCATGATTTTTCCTCTTGTGTCAGCTTCATGATTCGCCCTCCTCGTTTTTAATAACATCACCCGACTCAGAAATCAAATGTAGGCCGCATCTTATAAGTTAATGACTACTTCGTTGATACTAGCACAACATTTAATACTATTATAATATATATCAACAGAATAACAAACTTTGATTCAAAAAAAGGAGGTTGTCTCATAAAGTAGAATATCTTATGAGGCAACCTTCTTCAGAATTTATAAATATATTTGTTTTTTCCAATAACATTAAAATATTTAGGACAACAGTGCCCGGTCATAGGAGAACTCCTCTCCGCTGGCACTGCCAAAGCGTTCCAAAATGTTCTCGACTGTAAGCTTCTTCTTTTCCTCGCCTTTGATATCCAGAATTATCCGCCCGTCATGCATCATAATTAGACGATTGCCGTGCTTAATGGCATCACGCATGTTGTGTGTAACCATCATTGCGGTTAAATTGTTCTCGTTAATCAATTGATCTGTCATAGATAATACTCTTTCAGCTGTCTTCGGATCGAGAGCGGCTGTATGTTCATCTAACAATAGAAGCTTAGGTTTTTTTATGGTTGCCATAATAAGCGTGATAGCTTGTCTTTGACCTCCGGAAAGCAGTCCCACTTTGGTATGGAGTCTATCTTCAAGACCAAGATTCAAGTGAGAGAGTATTTGTTTATATGTTTCTCTTTCCTTGTTAGTTATTCCCCACTTAAATCCTCTGGGCTGGCCGCGTCGCAAAGCTAAGGCCAAGTTTTCTTCAAGAATCATATCCGATGCTGTTCCCATCATAGGATCCTGAAAAACCCGTCCCAGCATTGTTGCACGCCTGTGTTCGGCTAGTTTTGTCACATCGTTTCCCGCAATGTTGATGATCCCCTTATCTACTCCGTATACACCGGCCACACAGTTTAGTAAAGTGGATTTTCCCGCTCCGTTACCGCCTATCAGAGTTACAAAGTCCCCTTCTGCCATGTTTATACTTACATCTCTTAAGGCTATTTTTTGATTAACTGTTCCGGGATTAAATACTTTATATATCCGATCTACTTTAAGCATCTTTCTCACCCTCCTCTATAGATATTTTAGGAGGATTCAAATATCCTTTAATAATCGGAAGGGCTAAAGCCAAGGCCACTGTAATAGCGGTAAACAGCTTCAAATCATTGCTGTGCATACCTAGTTTTAAAACAAATGCTATAATTATTCGATATGTAATAGCGCCCATTGCAAGGGATACAAGTCTTAAGAAAAAGTTTCGCTTTCCGAAGAGAACCTCACCGATGATAACAGATGCCAGACCGATGACAATTGATCCCGTTCCCATCTGAAGATCGGCAAAAGTTTGGTTTTGTGCTATTAATGCACCGCTTAATGCAACAAGACCATTACTTATTACAAGTCCGACGATAATCATAGTATTTGTGTTTATACCCTGAGCTCTTACCATGTTGGGATTGTTTCCGGTCGACCTTATGGCACAACCTATTTCAGTTCCGAAAAACCAATATAGTAAACAAATAACACTTGTAACACTTAATAAGCCCAAGGAAATAATCGCCCAGGAGGATTCCAATCCCAGCCTCTCAAATGATGTATAAACAGTTTCCATACGTAATAATGAAAGGCTTGCTTTTCCCAGCACACGAAGATTTATCGAGTATAGTGCGATCATTGTAAGTATACCCGATAATAGAGCAGGAATCCTAAGCTTGGTGTGTAACAAACCTGTCACCAACCCTGCGGCCATTCCTCCTATTAGAGAAATCATGGTTGCTAGATACGGATTAATGCCTCTTGTAATAGCTTGTGCCGCGATAGCCGCACCCAGAGCGATACTGCCTTCCACAGTAAGATCTGCAATGTCTAAAACACGATAGGATATATACACCCCTATTGTCATAACAGCCCATAACAAACCTAGGGAAACCGCTCCTTTAATAATTTCCAGCATAATAATTCACCTTTTCCTAAGTCCAATAAAATCTACAAGATGTTCCCTGCGCCTCTATCGGCGGCAGATGCTATTTTTCTTCAGTGGGAGTATAAACTCCCACTGAAAACATGCTCAATCTATTTTTCAATGACATATTCCAATAAATCGGCCGGAATCTCTAATCCAATTTCATCAGCTACTGTTCCGTTAATGGCAAAATCAAATTTATTTGCCTTTTCAATAGGCATTGTAGCAGGTTTTGCTTCACCCTTAAGAATTTTTACTGCCATAAGTCCGGTTTGGTAGCCTAAATCATAATAATTTATACCGAGAGTTGCTAATCCGCCACTTTCTACCATTCCTGATTCCCCGCAAATAACAGGAATCTTGGATTTTGATGTTACTCCATGAACGGTAGGCATAGCAGTTGCGAAAGTATTATCGGTGGGTATGTAAATTGCGTCACATTTTTCAACTATTGATTGTGTTGCCTGCTGTACATCATTAGAATTGGTCACCGTGACTTCTACATACTTAAGCCCCATAGCTTCTATATTTTCTTTGGCAATTGCGGCTTGAAGAATTGAATTATCCTCACTTGAAGTATATAGAACACCGACAGTTTTGACATCCGGTACCAGCTTGACAAGAAGCTCGATTTGTTCCTTAATAGGGTTCATGTCTGTTGTTCCGCTTACATTTAAACCGGGGGCTTCATTAGATTGCGCCAATCTGGCGTCTACATAATCTGTAATGGCTGTTCCCAGAATAGGAATTTTTGTGGTTTTTCCGGCAATCGACTGACCGGCCGGTGTAGCGATAGCCAACACCAGGTCTACATTGTTACTGACGAAGCGATCGCTTATGGTTGATAGATTTGTTTGATCACCTTGAGCATTCTGTACGTCAAAGGTAATATTTTCACCTTCAACATAACCATTGTCTTTTAAGGCCGTAATAAAGCCATCTCTAGCAGAATCCAGAGCCACATGCTCCATGTACTGAATAATACCGATTTCTGGGTTCTTTTTTCCCTTTGTGCAACCTGCAAGTACTACAAATACTGCCATGGCAAGCATAATTGCCATAGCTTTCGCTAATCTTTTCATATCCGTTCCTCCGTACTACAATATTTCAATTATACCCTATGGGTAAAACTGCAATAAAACTACTATTTCATTATATTCACTGCCGGTATCCATGTCAACTTAGAACGGTAACCGGGGTGTTTAATGTTTTGATTTTATTACTTGAGTTACTTTTTCGAGATTTTTAAGCTGTTCAATATTAATCTCGGTGTTTGTATTTGTTTTTATATATAAATACTGTATCCTGCCGTTAATAAAATCCTTCCGGGTCTGTTGTTCAACGCTCACTATATCGCTGACAAGAATGTCAAATGAATCACGACCGGTATTACCAAACACTCTATTTTCTGTAACAGATAGTTTTCTTTTTCTGTTGAGAATTATTTCTTTAACAGACATATACAGTGCGTATGCTGCACTAGCCAATATTAAATAATCTAAACCGGCAAACATGTTTTCTTTACCGCTGGTAAGACTTATTAATGAAACGACAATACATAAAATCGCTAAAACAACCCCTAAATAAAAAACCTTTTTGTTAAATACCCCTTCGATTAGTATTGTGTCTCCTGTTTCATCAAGAGATTTTGTAGCTAACTCATTATCCATTATCTTTGTTTTCTCCTCTCAAAAACCGTTTTCCCATAAAACGCCATTTTATTCTGCTTCATCCGTATTGATATTCTCTTCTATATTATCATTATATGAGCTATGAATTTTCCAAACTCTTGCGGCAATTGCAACAAAGCAAGCTGTTATTACATACAAGACCACTAATACTATCCATATACTTGGCACATATCTTGCAAGTACTACGGCCACAGCGTTAACAAGAGTATGCAAGAATATTGCAAGAGGATATAATCGGAAGCATTTTCCTCCCTTTTTAACCGCAAACCACACTAAGACTGATAAAGAGAGATGAATTGCTACTGCGGCAATGCGCTCAATTATACTCATGAGAAAATCTCCTGAAGGAGTAGCCGATAAGACTTCAAATGTCTTATTTAGTGCCTGTAATTGAACTTCGTCGGTTATTCCGGTTGTAAGCTGAGTTGCAGCACCGGTATTTATCATTATCGACATTACAATATTTGAAATCATACTAAACGCCAGAATAAAAAAGACTTCAATCCCACCGTGACCGGCGCCATACATCAGAGCATTTTTGTCATTAATTATTTCTTTATTCAATACTGTCTTAAATGCAACAAAACGGCCTGTTTCTTCAAAAAGTCCTGCCATTAAGCCACCGTAAATACCATATAACCATATATTGCCTTGAATTATTTTTCCGATATCAGAATTCAATATGAATGAGTGGAAAAGCTGCTCAATAATTAATGCAAATACAATAAATGTGGCACAACCGATAAAGAATGTCTTGATACCTGTCTTATACTTCTTTCTAAAAAAGATCAGAAGGGCAATTGGCAAAACAATTCCGGTCAAAGCGCTGATTGACATAAAAACTATAGACAATGTAGGTACAGAATAATCCATAATCAAACCCTCCTTTGAGTTGTTTTTATTGTATGCTACATAATTATTTTTTTCAAGTTCTCATTACATCGGTCGCTTAAAAAGAAGAATTCGATTTTGATATTAAAACCTTGATTCTTTTATTAAGTTATCTGATAATTAATATGCTGATAAAAGTAAATTTCTACCTCTACCATTAACTAAGGAGAAAAAGATATTTATGAATTCAAATAAAACCGATAACCTTCGTAACGGGGCTCCATTTCGCATCAATAATCCGGATTATGTAAAATCACCGTATACCGGTATGACTCGTGAAGAATGGATTCGGTGCGGTATATTTATTCTTGAGGGCGCATTTCAATATGTGGATAATGTAAAAACGCCCATGCTTTTGCCTAAATTTCCGGGAAAAAGTTACCCGGTTGGCGGCAATGAAAATGCTACACATGAAAGACGTAATGCAGCAATATTCGAAGCCCTTGCCCGAACATTTAATGTGGCCGCACCGTTATTGGTGAAAAACCCCGAACTGACTGTCAACGGTATTAAGCTAATTGATTATTATAAGTACCATCTTCTGCAATTATTAACCAACCCGGAATGCAGTTATTACATAGGAAGCCCGGGCAGTGCCCCTTTTCAGCCAACCTGTGAGCTTGGCAACCTTTCTCTATGGAATCTGATGGCGCCTGACGCTTTCTGGAACCGTTTATCCGAAGAAGAAAAACAAAATGTAGCCGACAAAGTATACGAATGGGCTGTATCTTGGACATGCACCCACAACTGGCGATACTTTAACGTAATGATGCTGACATTTCTGGACTACTACGGCTATAAAACAGACAAAACATTACTGATATCTCACCTGGATAACATTTTATTGCATTATGTGGGTGACGGCTGGTACCGCGACCATAGTTATGATTATTATTCGGTCCATGTGTTTCATCTATTTAACGCTGTATGGTCAGAAAAATATGGGAGAAAATTTTACCCTGACAGAGTAGAAATAATCAGGAAACATCAAAAAGAGCTTTGCGAAACCTATCCTTTAATATTCAGCAGAGAAGGCCGCATCAATATGTATGGCCGCAGTATCCTATACCGTTTAGGGGCAAGCGTTGGAATGCCTGCAATTTTTATCGGGGACAATACTTATTCCATCACACCAGGAGAAGCACGCCGAATTGCTTCCGCTTCCCTATTACAGTTCGTTTCACATCCAAAGTTTTTTAACTGGGGTATTCCTTCTCTTGGTTTTTATGGGCCTTTTGAACCCTGTATTCAGTCATATAGCTGTTCTGCCAGTCCATATTGGATGTTTTTAAGCTATATTGCATTAACCCTTCCAAAAGATCATCCCTTCTGGACAGATAAAGAAGAAATTGGCCACTGGGGTGGCATAGAGAAAGACGAAGTGTTTTCAAAATATTCTTCCGGGATGGGAATGCTTATATCCAATCACGGTACCACAGGTACATCCGAATTGCGGCCGGGAAAAACCCATAACCAGGACCCAAACTATTGCAGGTTAGTATACAATACTTCATTTCCCTGGGAAGCAGAGCGGGAAGACGGAATTACCAGCTCCGATTTAACCTTACTTTTTGTTGATTATGATGATAAGGCAAAACTGCCTATGCATGTTGATGCTGCCGGTTATCGCAACAATGTGTTATACCGTCAGGCCGCCTATGAATACACAGTTATTAATATACCCTGTTTTGTAGACATGGCATCAATAGTAATTCCGGGAGGAGAAATAAGGATTGATAGGATTCGCAAAATAAGAAAAAGCAAGTTTTATCTTGGGCATTTCAGCCTTCCGCATATTGATGGTACTCCTGAAATATTGAATAAAACAGTTGATAGTAAAGGCTGTATTATTGCTAAAATTCCCGGACGCCAGCTAGCCATTACTAATTATATGGGTTGGAACAAAATCGGAACGCTTGAAAATTCAGGTTTGCATCCCGAAAGCCATAAAAGCACCCTGCTATATGCCGAAAAGGAAGCTCTGGACTATGAATACGGCCCTGTAGAAATACTAATATCGGTACTTTCACATAAAACCGATGATACAGAATGGAGCGATCATGAATTACAGCCCATTGAAAAGATTGAGCCTCTGAAAAACGGTATTTCATATCATCTCGGAGGGATGATAATCACCTTGAAGAACAAGAAGCAATATACTATAGATTTTGAAAATATGGACGGAATGTCTTCCAGAGATTAAAGTTCTTTATTCAGCCAACAGCATCATCAACTGATTTACGCCTGCTCCTGTGGTTGCCCAACTCGTGGCAAAACGAATTACCGTATGATTCTCATCATATTTTCCCCAGAACCCGAATTCTACCTTTTCGGACAAACGCTGCATCCGATCATTGTCAATAATGACAAAGACCTGATTAGTAGAAGCTTCTATATATATTTGATACCCGTTATCCCGGAGTGCGGACCGGATTTTTGCTGCACAGTCGATTGCATTTTTACCAATTTTCTCATAGAGTCCATCTGAAAATAGTGCATCAAACATATTAATCATGACGTTCATCAAAATTGTCATAGGTTTCACAAAATCTGGCCGAGAAAGATGGATTTTCTCCTGCTATATATAGATGTGAGATATCGCCGAATGCACTCATTCTAAAATAGGCAATCCCCTCCCTGCGCTCTTCCGTTACAAGAGTGGTCACAGAAGATGGTGAAGCACATAAGCCATGCCATAAAACTACAGGTGAAATTCCTAATAGGTGGCTTAAGATTACACATTCAACACCAAAATGGCAGAAAAGAACTATGGTATCTCTATTCGGATTAATTGCCCGGTACAAATTACCTTCACGAACATATCCATTTTTTCCTATAATCTTATCAATTCCTTCAAAAACCTTATTTGCCTCCGATATCACATTACCCTTTTTCATGACCGGTACTGTATACCATAGATCTTTATTATAATACTCATTAATTGTTGTCCAATCCTGCGGTAGGAAATCCCAGCAAATCCTCTCCCTGCCCAATTCCTCATCATATATAGGAGCATCAAATTCTCTAAGCCACGGCAATACTTCTGCAGTACGATTCATTTTATTTAATGTGACATTTGCTGTTTCACGTGCTCTTCCAAGCGGGGAAACATAAAATTCCTTTATGTCCATAGCTGATATTCTATTTGATAAAAGATCTGCTTCTTTCCGTCCTTTTTCGGTTAGTTTATCATTTTCATAGTCTGGATCAGCATGGCGTATAATTATCAATTTCATAAAGCCAACTCCCTGTTCTTATGTTTAAGTAGTATTTAATTATAACTTATCGGTAATGCAATATTTTCAAATATACCAATTTTATATAATATAGATTTAAAAGAAAATTGTAAATGTTAATCTATAGATTCAAACTTATGTGGAGAAATAAGGAAAAAATAAAAGCCCCACCCAACAACGCAATCAAAGATTGCCGTCTTTCAGCCCCCCACACAGAAAGACTGACAATTGAATTATAAAATATTCTATAGTTTATCACATAGATGTATGCTCTTGCCAAATGCCTGTTTTACATTTATTATATTAATACTGCCATTGTAGTTCTTAGCTTGGAGGTTAGATTGTTTCTTGGTTGAGGTTTTTTTACAATCCTTACTGATTGGTTATTCCGGTGCGATGATGCCGGGCTCATTACTTACTTATACTTTGGATAAAAGTATAAAATCAGGCCCAAAAGCCGGTTTAATAATTTCCATAGGTCATGCTTTACTCGAATTTTTTCTTGTTATACTGATAATTTTAGGCTTAGGTAAGTATTTAGGTACACCTATTGCCCAATTAGTAATAGGGCTGCTTGGAGGCATTGTTTTAATACTTTTCGGTGTAAGCATGATAAGGGATCTATACTTAGGAAAAATCAGCATCGATTTTAAGAATGAAACAAATGAAAAAAGCGGAAATATGCTAATTAGCGGTGCCCTCATAAGTGCATCAAATCCATATTTTGCAGTTTGGTGGTCTGCAGTCGGCCTAGGGCTTATTATGAATGCATATAATATGTTTGGATTTATAGGAGTCGTGCTTTTTTATTTTGGGCATATTATGGCTGATATTACCTGGTATGTATTCATTTCTGTTCTAATAAGCAAGACAAGGAATTTTATTAATTTAAAAGCCTATCAAATAATAATCGCATTATTAGGCATCTGCTTAATAGGATTTGGTGTAAGCTTTATAATTTCGTCAATAAAAATATTATATAACTTCTTTTAAAGAATAAATCGTATAAGATCTCTATTTATCTGAATATTCATCCATGGTAAAGATATTGAGCAAGTCCTTAGTCACACGCCAATCAGGGAGGAACTTATCCATGTATCCTTTAAAAATATTATTGTGTGACTTCTCCAATAAATGCACCAGTTCATGTACTACAATATATTCGAGACATTCTATTGGTTTTTTTGCAAGCTGCAAGTTAATCCAAATACATTTGGTCTTTGTATTACAGGTTCCCCACCTGGTCCGCATATTTTTAATTCTGACAGAATCAGCCATTACACCAATTATAGCCTCCCACTTTCCAATAACTCCTGGGAGCTTTTCCTTAAGTTGTTTACGGTACCACTCAATCATTACATTTTCTCGGTGCTGGGTTGTGCTGCCTTCCCGGACAGTCAGAATAATCTTTTCACCTTCGGTTTCAATGTTATTAATATAGTTGTGTCTAATTTCCAAACTATATTTTCTGCCCCAAACATAGTGACTCTCACCGGAAACATACTTTCGCTCAATTTTGATTGGTCGGTTTTCAAATTTATTAATATGCTTTTTGATCCACCCTATTTTTGAAATAGCGAAATTTTTAATCTTCTCATCATCAATGTAAATAGGCGCTGATATCCGAACCTTCCCATCAGGCGGTAATACCGACAAATGCATGTTTTTTATTTTCTTTTTGTTTACTTCAATTTCAATGTCGTTAATTATAATTTTTTTTGCGTTTTGTAACTTCATTTAGAAGCTCCCTTATGGTGGTGATAGAACTCTTTCAGTGACTTTTTTGGTTATCCTTTTGCACACTCTTAAAGCTATACATCCGGTCGTCTGCTTCTTTGAGCACTTCTTGAAAGTTAAGCGCTTTTCCGCCTTTGAAGATGCTGTAGCCATATGCAACTGTCGGCAAGCGGTTATCTGTTTCACGCTCTTTTTCGAGGTTGCTTGTCATACTCTTAAGCTGTTGTTCAAGCTTTACCGGATCAGTTTCACTGTTTATAATATAAAATTCATCTCCGCCGACACGATAACAAGTGCAACGATTATCAAAAGATTTCCTTATTACAGACGCAACTTTCTTTAACACATTGTCCCCAAATTCATGTCCGTATGTGTCGTTTACCTCTTTAAAATTGTTGACATCAATAACGATAACCGAATACAACTTCCTGTCTTCCATCTTATTCGCCATTTTTTCATAAGCCGCACGATTATGAAGTTTGGTCAGCGCATCAAGGCTGCCGTCAAATTCGGTCAGCAACAAATAGTATAGCAAAAGAGACAGCGTCACACTATGCCAAGTGGAATAGACAGACGGTATTATAATCTGAATGCTTGTGCCGACTAGTACAAAAAGGGACAGTGTAGTCATTTTTGCTTTTATTTGATAGTGATGCTTTTCCCCCGTCTTGACAGTACTTATAAGCATGATTATCAAGTTAATTATGTAGGCAGCCACAAAAATAAAAAAGTAATTTCCTCTTGTATACTGATTATTTGCATCAACATAAAACAAAATACTGAGCCATGGCGATAAAGCTGTTGCGAACATATTCAAAATTGACGGCAGCATAAGCAATTTATTAGATTGAAGAACCTCTATATTAAAAATGGCAATTAAAATGATGGGAATCACAGGAGCCAGTGTAAAACCGACTACATTGCATATGATATTCAAAATGCGCAGATTTGTACCCCCGTTTGCTGCGATTATAGTGCCTACATCTGACAAAATGATCAGAATTGTCAGCGTAGTACCTAAATAAAAAGGTCCTTTCCGATCTTTGTCCAGTATGCTGTCGTTGCGTATTAAATAACACAAAAATGAAAGCGCGACTGCATCTAAAAAATATGTTGCTATATAATTCTCCAACATTTGAAGATTCCCTTTCTAATCAGTCTAAGTAGCGAATCAGGCGGTCCGAATTTCTATAGTACATTTCTTCAGATTATTGTACCAAACTTTTTAATCTTAGGGTATGCTTAATTCTTTTTTAACAATACCATTTTTAGGGCTTTTAAATCCCTAATAATTGGCTTTACTGTCATTTTGTAATGGAAATAATCACATAAAAAGATCATTGATATCAAGAGAAGGAAGCTTATTTATTATAGATAAGCCTGAATTATAATTTGTAATATTTCCGGTGTTTAATATAGATGATAACATTCTGATATTATTTACTTTTTCTCATTGCATGAAGAATATCCAGCATTTCCAATGTATCTTTTTCAGCCATGTTCAACGCGGTGATATAACGGTCGGCAGCGCAGACAATATCTTCATCTTCACCGGGGGTATTAATAACCTCCCGAATATTCATCTCACCACGATCCAGCCGGGTTAACATTCGCAGCACGGACATCATCGAATAATGGGCGTTTCGAAGGGTACGGATGATTTTCAGCCGGTTCATCTCTTTTAGTCCGTATTGCCTGCGACCGTTTTCTTTCCGTGGAACCTGAATCAATCCATTCCTCTCCCAATCACGTAAAACATCTATTGTGATGCCTAGTATTTCAGCGGCCTGATTTCTTCCGCTTACTATAACATTTTCATCTAAAGAAACACTATTTTCAATAATATCGAGGGTTATACCAATCGCTTCTTCAGCCCCCGCCTTTTCATTCCGAAGATGTTCTAAATACTCCTGTGTACTTTGATACGCTCTGTCAATATCATCCTCAGCCGCTATTTTCACAATTTCAACGGCCTCTTGCCTAAGCTTGCTGCTGATGATCTCGGCTCGAAAAGCAGTACGAAGGAGCCGAAGCTGCTGAAGGTGCCTGTCATTAAAAATTCGATACCCATTTTCTGTCCTTGGTATCACAGGAAGCAGTTTCATCTCCTCATAAAACCGTATCGTATTTGGATGAACTCCTATTAGTCTTGCTATTTGAGAAGTTTGATATTTCATGATGGAACTGCCTCCCTTCCTCGGATATAAGTTTAA
Source organism: uncultured Ruminiclostridium sp. (assembly GCA_964462075.1). Taxonomy (GTDB): domain Bacteria; phylum Bacillota; class Clostridia; order DSM-8532; family DSM-8532; genus DTU059. The sequence goes on from CAYWXN010000003.1 coordinate 24,203, forward strand.
TATCGATTTTGCTACAGTATATATTTTAATATCTAAAAATGCAACGCTGATGAAAGTAGGCGTCGGCGGCATCAGCCAGAACTCCGAAGATTAAACTGGATTTGCCGCTGCCTGAAACACCGCTTACTGCCACAAGCTTTCCAAGAGGAATATCAGATTGTTTTCTTTTGCGCCTTTGATATTGATGAACATAAAATTTATACCCTCCTTGCCACTTATCAGGTTACTCATTGGTACATTAAAATAGTTATAACTAATATATCATCTACTATTTTTGTGGTGGTTAAATGGAGGGTTATAAAAACAACTATGCTTGGCCGGTAATAAAAGGCTTGCAAAGTTTACTCTTTATATATTGCCGCTTGACTCTGCTCTTACCTCTCCCGTTTCAAGAGTTAAAAGATAATCGCCCCACTTTGATGCCCATGCACGTAAGGCCCCTATTTCAAGCGGTGCTGGTACTTTGGATATAGTTAAAATAGTACTTTGATTCAATATCCCTTGCAAAATTCAGCATCTTCAAGATATTGTTAACGATTCCGGCGCGTCTTAAAACCAAAAAAAATTCATGCCTTTTAGAAAGTGGAAAATAAACTCTAAAGATAGTATAATATACCTATCACATAATGCGCTAAATTAATCGGGTTATAAATGCATCGTATTACTTAAATTAGTTTGCTTACGGAGGTAGACAAGACTATGCAGATTACTGGCAAAGAAAAAACTATTAACAAAAGAGTAGAAAAAACAAGGCCCCTTAACCGGCTTCTCCTATTTATATGTGTTATTTGCTACATAGTTCTGAATATATTAGTAGTTTATCTTTCGTCCCATGAAAAAGAATACTTCTATAACTTTAATAAATATACAATAGCAGCCATATTATCACAATTACAGGTTGTTACAGTTATACTTATTGCACTGATACCAATAAAGAGAGTGCATTGGGTTGCAATTTCACTTTGCAGTATCTCGGCTATTTTGGCTCTTCTGAAAGTTTTAATTAGCGGCATTTTGCATGTGCTTCCGGGAGTTATTATACCAATGATTTCAATTGTAATTTGTATTATCATAAATAGGTTCAAAGTACAATCAGAAAAAGATGGGATGAAAAATATTCTCGCCAATGAACTTTTACAGAGAGTTTTAGATACAATTCCGATGCCTATTTTTTGGAAGGACTTGAACTCCAACTTTTTGGGTTGTAATCAATATTTCGCGAAAGAAGCCGGCAAAAGTTCGCCTGAAGAACTCATAGGAAAAGATGATTATGATACACCTTCCTTTGAGCAAACCGAAAAATATAGAGCTGATGATGCTGAAATCATGAAAAGCGGAATTGCAAAAATAAACATTGAAGAGCTGCATATTTATGCAAATGGTGACCAAGGATGGATCAGAACGTCAAAAGTGCCGCTGCGGGATGTAAACGGAGAAGTTTTTGGGCTTCTCGGAGTTTTTGAAGACATCACTAAGAGAAAGCAAGCTGAACAAGGATTATACTATGAAAAAAAGCGGCTCAAAATTACACTGCTTGCTATTGGAGATGCTGTGATAACTACAGACCAATTTAAGAAAGTTACATTAATTAATCCTGTTGCAGAAGAACTCACTGGTTGGCGTGCTGAAGATGCTTTGGGGAAAGATGTCAATCTTGTATTAACCCTTGAAAATGAGATTACAGGTGTAAAGGGCAGAAATCCGATTGATGAAGTCTTACTTGGATTGAAGACGGTCGAGTTGGAAAACCATACTATCATAGTTTCTAAAAACGGTGAAAAAAGGGCTATTGAAGACAGTGCAGCACCCATTTTAAGCGAAGATGGTGACATCCAAGGGGTTGTGATGGTATTCAGAGATGTTACAGATAAAAAGATTAAGCAGGATGAGATCCTTTATTTGAGTTATCATGACAGTTTGACAACATTATATAATCGAAGGTATATTGAAGAACGAATTAGGCAGATCGAAGAGAGGGAGAGCTATCCGCTTTCGGTCATTTTGGGTGATATTAACGGACTTAAAATGGTTAATGATGTTTTAGGTCATTACGAAGGAGACAGATTCTTAATTGAGGCTTCTAAAATTTTAAAGGATTCTTGCCGAAAATCAGACGTTGTTGCAAGATGGGGAGGCGATGAATTCCTCATTTTGCTGCCAAATGCGAATGCGGCAGAAACAGAACAGATTTGCGAAAACATAAATAGAAAGTGTGCGGAATTGACAAGCATTAGTATTAAATTATCAATTTCTTTAGGATATGCGATTCGAAAAAATGATAAAGAAGAAATTACAAGAACAATCAACGCAGCCGAAGAAGTAATGTACACACAAAAAATGCTGAATAGCCGAAGCTATCGAAACGCTATTTTAGAATCGTTTAGGAAAACTCTATTTGAAAAGAGCCACGAAACCGAAGAACATGCCAATCGATTGATGCAACTTAGCAAACATATGGGAGAGGTCATGAATCTGCCTCAAACCTCGCTGCAGGAATTGGAGTTATTGAGCGTGTTACACGACATCGGAAAAATTGGGGTCCCGGATTCAATTCTAAACAAACCCGGGAAGTTGGATGAGGACGAATGGGTGATTATGAAAAGGCACTCGGAAATAGGCAGTAGAATCACGCAATCAGTCCCGGAATTTGTTCGTATTTCGGATTATATTCTATATCACCATGAACGATGGGACGGTAAAGGATACCCTAGGGGCCTGAAGGGTGAAGAAATACCGATGCAATCCAGAATACTTAGCATTGTAGATGCCTACGATGCGATGACAAGCGAAAGGCCTTATCACAAACCGATGACACATGAAGATGCAATTCAAGAATTAGTCGATAATGCAGGAAAGCAATTTGATCCTGATTTAATACAACTGGTTATCAAGGAAAGGATTTTTGAGGTCGGCCAATAAAATGCTACTACTAATGCTCACTCCTCTTCTCTTTTGGTCATATCTAGCAGCTGTATTTTCGGCTGTCCGGAAGGGACGGTCTTCTCATGGAATTCCAGCCTTCCTTCCACATCCGGTCTTAAAATCGTTACCTTGTATTCCTTGCCCGAAGGCATCAACTCAACAAACTTATCAAAGTTGAGACACATTACATCGTTTATTGCAACGATGATATCCCCTATTTCAAAAATCGACGATATTTGCTAGGAACGCATCGATTTAACTCTGGGACATCCCAATCTTTGTTACCTGTTCCGAAAATGATTCAAACCAAAAATAGCTAACCTGGTTTCCAAGAGCTCTTGCAATAATTAGCCCCTGCTCCTTTCATAAACTGACCACAGCAATTTTTATACTTCAAACTATCCCCATTTACTTTTCTTTTTCCACATTGACAAGGATCATTGCGGCCAATTGGATACTTTGGTATAAAACGAGGAATCTCAAACTTCAGAATATTCAACAGTAATACAAAACTCATAGCCCGTGAAGGTGTCATTTTGTGAACGCTCATTCTATTATATACAGATATCGGCTAGCTAGATTTTTTTCATACAGTTCCAGACCCATCATATCTTCCTTAAGTTTTTGCTCATACAGATCTAAATTTCCTTCATCCTCAAATGTCTTCTTGTACTTTTTAAGTGCTTTCAGAGAATT
>CAYWXN010000004.1:0-21946 GCA_964462075.1 uncultured Ruminiclostridium sp.
TGATCCAAGAAATATGGAAAGAGCAATGAAGGCTTGTAAGAAAGAGGGCGGTCACGCTCAAGCGGCGTTTTCATATACCGTTAGTCCCTTCCACAGCCTTGAACAGTTTGTAAAGGATGCAAAGACCTTTGTTGATATGGGCGCCGATTCAATTTGTATTAAGGATATGGCAGGATTATTAGTTCCTTACCAATCATATGAGTTGGTAAAAGCTTTAAAAGAGAATGTTAAGGTTCCTATTCAGCTGCATACCCACTATACCAGCGGCGTTGGTTCAATGACATATCTAAAAGGTATTGAGGCTGGTGTTGATGTTGTTGACTGTGCAATGTCCCCATTGGCAATGGGAACATCTCAGCCACCGGAAGAACCGTTGGTAGCTACACTCCAAGGAACTCCCTATGACACAGGTTACGATATAAATCTTCTAAGTGAAATCGCTTCTTACTTTACAAAGCTTCGTGAGAAATATCTTGCAAGCGGATTGCTTGATACAAAGGTTATGGGTGTTGATGTTAATGCTTTGATATACCAGGTTCCCGGAGGAATGCTGTCAAACCTTGTTTCTCAGCTGAAACAAGCCGGAAAAGAAGACCAACTTCTTACGGTTCTGCAGGAAGTACCCAAGGTAAGGGAAGACTTAGGATATCCTCCGTTAGTTACCCCTACAAGCCAGATTGTTGGTACACAGGCAGTTTTGAATGTTGTTATGGGCGAACGTTATAAGATGATACCCAAGGAAACTAAAGCCGTTGTTAAAGGCGAGTACGGAAAAACTCCTGCTCCTATCAAAGAAGAGATGATTAAAAAAATCATCGGTGATGAAGAACGTATTACTTGCAGACCTGCCGATTTGATTCCTAACGAGCTTGATAAAATCAGGGAAGAAGCAGCCGAATACATCGAACAAGATGAGGATGTATTGACCTACGCAATGTTCCCACAGGTGGCAGCTAAGTTCTTCGAGTACCGCAAGGCTCAGAAGTATAAGATTGACCCGGATATGGTTGACTATGAAAACAGGGTTCATCCTATTGCTTAATATTTAACTGATAGACTTGAATAAACTTAATAGTTTACAAAATAAAGGCGGGATTTTCCCGCCTTTATTTAAAGATGCCTGTAAGAGATTATTTCAATCACTCTGAGATTCATTAACCCAAGTCAGATAGATAGACAGAAAGTTCTGCCGGTCTGTAGCGTCGCATTTTTTAAACATATTTTGGACATGCTTTTTAACTGTTGCCTCGGATATGAATAATTGCTGGGCAATTTCTTTATTAGATATACCCTCCATAATTTTTAGTGCCACGTGGCATTCCCGGGATGAAAAGCCCTTACTGAGAAGTATAGGATTTGCTACTTGGGGTGTAAAAGCATCTATAATATTTTTTGATTGTCTGTCTTTTTCGGATATTGATGCATCTTCATTTTGCTTGTGATATAAGTCCATAATTAAGTAAAAAATACTTCCGTAGATTAAAGGGATTAAGTTTTCGGCCAGGAGCATTATGTCTAAAGCGTCTAATTCCGATGAGACCACTGATAAAACCGATAAAAGTGAGGTGAGGAGGCCTGCTAAAAAGGCGTTCCATTGGGCAAGGCTAAGGACATCCTCTTTTGTCATACCTTTTTTATATTGTGATAACGTGAGAATAAATATCCCTGCGACAACAGAAATAAAGGGGATTGGTCGGAGTATTTTCAGCCAATTGAATCGCATAAGTATACCCAATAATAATATGTAAAGTACGACGCCTAGCAAGAGCTTGTAATGCCTTTTCATTGCAATAGCTCCTATTCCATTGTTTTTATAATAGTCCTGACTCTGGACTTAATAGGCAAAATAAGTGATATAAAGATTAATGAATAAAGGATTGTCATAAGTGCCACCGCAAGGCTTGGCCCCAGTGCCGATGGATTGGTAAGGTTTCTTAAGACTCCCACAAAGCCTAAAATCAGCCCAATTGTACCGGACAATAAAAATGCCTTGACAGCTAAATTATTGGCTTCTAATATACGCTCAAGGTCTAGTTTTGAATAATAATTAACCTTTTGGCCCATTAACTTGAAGCCCTTAAAAAAATCAGGAAGAAGCCCGGAGGCCATTAACGTTGGAATGCTTAATGCCAGAATTACTATCAAACTTGGAAAATCTACAAAGGCCATTAAACCGGAACTAAAAGAGCTTAGAAGAACTATAAAAGCAAGAAAAATTATTATACCTATAAGATACATATTAGACCCTCCTATATTATGAATTTTAATCTGTCCGGACGCTTCAAGTATAACTCTTGAAGAGGTAAAATGATATACTCCCAAGGGCGTATTAATGGAGTAATTATTATAAATCAGACCTTTATATGAAATAATAAGATTATTTGCAGTGCTGTATCAAAAACTTGAAAATTTTGTGCAAAACCATTGGAAACGTGATACAATATTTTAGAAAAAATTATGTAATTATAAGTAATAAGGAGACGTAGTAATGGCAAAGATTACATTTGATTATAAGAAAGCTTTAGATTTCATAAACGAAAATGAGATCAATTATTTAGAGAATCAGATAAATAGTGCGCATGATATGCTGCAAGGTAAGACGGGAGCCGGTAAGGATTATACAGGGTGGGTCGAGCTTCCGAATGACTATGACCGTGATGAATTCGGACGTATTATTAAAGCGGCACAAAGAATCAGAGAAAGCTCAGATGTACTGATTGTAATAGGTATCGGAGGCTCATATTTAGGTGCCAGAGCAGCCATTGAGGCATTGTCCCATTCATTTTATAACATGCTTCCCAAGGATAAGCGAAACGGTCCCGAAGTTTATTTTGCGGGTAATCACATTAGCCCAACCTATCTTGCTGAGCTGATGGATCTCATTGAAGGCAAGGAGATATCGGTTAATGTAATTTCAAAGTCGGGAACTACTACCGAGCCTGCAATTGCATTTAGGATATTTAAAGAATACATGGAAAAGAAGTATGGTAAGAAGGGCGCTCAAAGCCGTATTTATGCAACAACCGATAAGGCCAGAGGAGCATTAAAAACTCTGGCTGATAAAGAGGGATATGAAACATTTGTAATCCCGGATGATGTAGGCGGACGCTATTCTGTATTGACACCAGTAGGGTTACTGCCCATCGCGGCAGCCGGAATAGACATTGCGGATATGATGAAAGGTGCCCGTGATGCTTATGAAGAATGCAAAAAGCCATTTGCTGATAATGATTGTTATAAGTATGCAGCGGTGAGAAATTCCCTTTACAGGAAAGGCAAGACCACTGAGATTCTGGTTAATTATGAGCCTTCCTTGCATTTTGTTACAGAATGGTGGAAACAGCTTTTCGGAGAAAGCGAAGGCAAGGACCAAAAAGGTATATTCCCTGCAGGTGTGGATTTTTCAACAGATCTTCACTCCATGGGACAGTATATCCAAGACGGACTTCGTAACATATTTGAAACTGTTATCAACATTGAAACGAGCAGAAAGTCAATAAAAATGATTGACGCTGACGGGGATCTGGATAAGCTAAACTATCTTGCAGGCAAAGAGATGGATTTTGTAAATAAGATGGCTATGCAAGGAACCATTCTTGCTCACAATGACGGTGGGGTACCGAATCTTATTATAAACATACCCGAGATGAATGCGTATTGGTTTGGCTATATGGTTTACTTTTTCGAAAAAGCCTGTGGGATCAGCGGGTATTTACTGGGAGTTAATCCTTTCGACCAACCGGGTGTTGAAGCGTATAAAAAGAATATGTTCGCGCTCCTTGGAAAACCCGGCTTTGAAAAGGAGAAGGCAGAGCTTGAAAAGCGTCTGTAATTTTTCTTGCTTTAAACGCTCCAATATGTTACAATATAAAACGCTGTATAAACGAATCGGAGGGTTTTAAATATGAGTGTTTGGGCAATTATTGTTAATATTATTTACTTGATTATTTGCGTTATTATAATTGGGGTTGTACTTTTGCAGGCAGGTCGTTCAGCAGGAATCAGCGGTTCTATTGCCGGCGGTGCTGAAACTTTCTTTGGCAAGAACAAAGGACGTGCTTACGAACAAATGCTCAGTAAGTACACCGGTTGGATTGCAATCTTGTTTGTTATTATATCTATTGCTCTTGTTTTGCTAATGTGATATTTGAAGTGTAAAGATGAGGCTATACGTGTTTACAAGCATGTATAGCCTTTTAGCATTTTTTATACCTTTGATGGGATAAATACATAACATTAATTGATATAGGAGAAGCTTATGGCTGAATTCAAATTGAAATCCGAATATAAACCTACGGGAGATCAGCCCAAGGCAATTGAGACTCTCACCAATCTGATAAAACAAGGAAGCGAACACCAGACCTTACTTGGCGTAACGGGCTCGGGTAAAACATATACAATAGCAAATGTTATTGAAAGAGTGCAAAAGCCAACGTTAGTACTTGCTCATAATAAAACACTGGCAGCCCAGCTCTGTAATGAGTTTACTGATTTTTTCCCCGATAATGCTGTTGAGTATTTTGTCAGCTATTACGATTACTACCAGCCTGAGGCATATATACCCTCAACTGACACATATATAGAAAAGGATTCCTCCATAAACGACGAGATTGATAAACTTAGGCATTCGGCTACCGCTGCCCTTTTTGAGAGGAAGGATGTAATAATTGTGGCCTCTGTGTCCTGTATATACGGTCTGGGTGACCCGGAGGACTATACCGACCTGATGCTTTCCTTACGTCCCGGTATGGTAAGAGACAGAGATGAAATCATACGAAAGCTGGTTGATATTCAATATACCAGGAATCAATTCGATTTTAAGCGCGGGACCTTCCGCGCCATGGGCGATGTTTTGGATATATTCCCGCCGTCGTCTTCCAATACTGCTTTAAGAGTTGAATTTTTCGGCGATGAGATTGACAGGATAACCGAGATAGATGTGCTGACCGGAGAAGTAAAAGGATTAAGGTCTCACATTGCAGTCTTTCCGGCATCACACTTTACCACAAAAAAAGATAAGATGGAGAGAGCTATAAAGACCATTGAAGCCGAGCTTGAAGAGCAAATTAAGTATTTCAAGGATAATGGCAAGCTGGTCGAAGCCCAAAGAATCGAGCAGCGGACAAGATATGATATCGAAATGATGCAGGAAATAGGGTTCTGCCAGGGTATTGAGAATTATTCCAGGCATATCAGCGGGCGGCAGCCCGGCAGCGCTCCATTTACATTAATTGATTATTTCCCGAAGGATTTTCTGCTGGTGATAGATGAATCCCATGTTAGTGTGCCCCAGGTTGGAGCCATGTACCAGGGCGACCGATCCAGAAAGGAGTCATTGGTAGAATACGGTTTTAGATTACCCTCTGCTTTCGATAACCGGCCTTTGACATTTGACGAGTTTAAGCAAAGGGTGAATCAAGTAATATATGTAAGTGCCACTCCCGCAAATTATGAGAAAAATCTTTCCACAAAAATAGTAGAACAGCTAATAAGGCCTACGGGGCTTATTGATCCGCAAATTACTGTCAAACCCGTTAAAGGTCAAATAGATGATCTTCTTTATGAAATCGGTGAAACGACTAAAAAGGGATTCAGAACTTTAGTTACCACATTGACCAAAAAAATGGCCGAGGATTTGACAAAGTACATGGATGATATGGGTATAAGGGTAAAATACCTTCATTCTGATATAGAAACACTTGAACGTCTTGAAATAATCAGGGATTTACGCATGGGTGAATTTGACGTGCTGATAGGGATAAACCTCTTAAGAGAAGGTCTGGACTTACCGGAGGTTGCTTTAATAGCTATTCTAGACGCAGATAAGCAGGGCTTCTTAAGATCAGAGACATCTCTCATACAGACCATAGGAAGAGCTGCCAGAAATGTTGAAGGCAGAGTTATTATGTATGCCGATAATATAACAACTGCAATGGAAAAAGCTATCGGCGAAACAAACCGCCGTCGTAGAATTCAGGAGGATTACAATAAAGAGCATAATATCACTCCGCGTTCTATCCAAAAGGCTGTACACAGTGTTATAGAAGCTACCAAATCTGCTGAGGATTCCGAAACATATAAGAAAGGCAGAAAGACAGGGGCGGAAAATCTGGATAGAAGCACTTTAAATGCTTTAATTGAAAGCCTTACAAAGGATATGCGTCAAGCTGCAAGAGAGCTTGAATTTGAACACGCAGCTGTGTTAAGAGATCAGATTGAGGAGCTAAAACGGGCATTGCATTAGCACGCCTGACTGTGCGAAAACTCTTTGACTATACAATTATTAACGCTTGTTTATTCAAACTCTTATTAAGCGGTATACCTGCAACGATTTAAAGCGGGCATACAACTCATTGCATGAGTTGTTTTGGATTGCGTAGCCATACGACTCAATTGAGTCGTTTTGCGACATAGAAACCGGATGTTGGCCCGGAGCGCTAAATCATTGCAGGCTATAGCCGCTAAACTTACATAACTCGAAGCATGTGATAGTTTTCGTACAGTCTATCGCCGAGGAGAAATACTATGAGTCTGTTGCCAAAGTATATTCATCAATCATGGAGTAATTTTTTGTCACCGAAAATTATACATATAATTGATTCTATAGAAAGCCAATTAGATTATGACTTTTCTCCTGAGAAGCACAGAGTCCTACGCTTTCTTGAGACTGATCTCAATACTTTAAAAATAGTAATTCTTGGTCAGGATCCTTATCCTGAAAAAGGGAAAGCAACGGGCCGTGCTTTTGAAGTAGGCGGATTAAACAAATGGGATGAGCCATTTAGACAGGTTTCTCTAAAAAATATAGTCAGATTAATATACAAGAGCCATAAGAGAATAGAAAATTACAACGATATTCCGAAATTTTCAGCTATTTTGGAAGATATAAAAGAAGGCAATTTTAAAATAGCTAATCCTCCTGATTTATTCGAAAGCTTAGAAAATCAGGGTGTTCTTTTTCTTAATACATGTTTCACTATATATCCGGGGAAACCTCTCAGTCATACCAGCATATGGCAAGACTTCACGGGAAAATTGCTTTTATGGTTATCAAATACCAATCCCAATCTTATATGGTTTTTATGGGGAAAAAATGCGCAGGCATATAAAACCATTATTTTGAATGGTAAATTTTATGAGTCGCGTCACCCGATGATGTGTTCAGAAACTTATCAAGATGACTTTTTAAAGAGTAATTGCATGCTTTACACCAAAAACACAGTGAATTGGACAGGAATCTAATTATCTTTTTTTATCCCATGAATGACACAATAAGGATTTTTTGCATAGCATAAGAGTTTTATATGCAGGTTAACTTATGATTGTAACTTTGCATGTGGAGCGTGATTTATTTGTTAAAAAAAATCCTTAGACCGAAATTTATAATATTTGTTTTGATACTTATGGCTCTTGTTTCTTATACCATAACTCTTTTTATGATACCCGGAAGTATAACCATTTTAGCCGGAGAGGATTACAAAATATCATTCAAATCGCCTTTATTAATACAAATTCGTTCACAAAGCAATATCCTTAAGGTTAGCGATAGTCAGGATTCACCCATTTCCGCATTTGAGAAGCCTTATACCCTTATGGCCACAGAGGAAGGAAATGCTGAAATCGGACTTAGCATGCTGGGAATAATTCCGGTAAAAACAGTCGAAGTACGTTCAATAGAAAGCCAAAAAGTTTTTGCAAGCGGTGCCCCCATTGGTATAAAACTAAAAACAAACGGAATCGTTATAATAAATGTTTCTGGAGTATTTTTGGATGACGGAACGAAAACCATACCTGCCGAAACCGCAGGATTACTGACCGGAGATGTACTTATTAAGGCCGGAGGAAAAAATTTAAAAAACATTTCTGATTTGACCGATATTATAAAAAATTCGGGCGGAAAACCGGTGGATATAGTCTATAGAAGACAAGATATCGAATATAAAGCCACCATAATACCCATTAAATCAGGTGAAGACGATGAATACCGCATTGGTGTATGGGTAAGGGATAGCTCCGCAGGTATAGGTACTCTCACCTTTATCAATCAAGCAAACAATGTATATGGCGCTTTAGGCCATGGAATTAATGACATAGATACAGGGTCTCTTTTACAGGTAGGGTCAGGTTCTTTAATGGAATCAAACATCAAAGGAATAAAAAAGGGAATAAAAGGTGCTCCGGGAGAGCTTGAGGGAGACTTTTTAAACAGTTCCGATATAGTAGGGGATATTGAGCTTAACTGTGAATTCGGTATTTTCGGGAAAATTGAAAACAAAATAAAAAAGGAGAAATTAGGGAGATTATACAGTATTGGTTCTCATAGTGCTGTTTCCCTTGGAAGGGCAACAATACTGACTTGCATTAACGGTAACCAAGTTGAGGAATATGAAATTGAGATACAGCGTATAGCGAGAAATGACCTAAATAGTACAAAAAATATGGTTGTACAGATTACTGATCCAAGGCTTTTGAATAGTACCGGAGGTATCGTTCAGGGTATGAGCGGAAGCCCTATCATTCAGGATGGACGCTTGATTGGTGCAGTAACCCATGTTTTCATAAATGATCCCATGAGGGGATACGGAGTTTTTATCGAATCAATGCTGAGTAAAGCGGAAGCTATCGATAAACGCAAATAACCGTGTAATGACACAAATTTAATGGCAGCCATATTCAGCATCTGTTATAATCAATATGGATATAAGAACTAAATAGATTGTGCAAAAACTATCAATAGTATTAAATTTAGCTGCTGTAGCTTGCTGCGATTTAGCGCTCCGTGCCAACATCCTGTTTCTATGTCGCAAAACGACTCAATTGAGTCGTATGGCTACGCAGTCCAAGACGACAAGCAAGCTTGTCGTCTACCCGCTTTAAATCGCAGCAACCACGCCGCTTATTTACGATTAAACATTTTTGCACATTCTGATAAAAGGAGTATTTTCGTGGGGCCATTATTGGATTACAGTTGTATTGAGGAGGCAAAAATATACAGAAGGCCTTTTATTGGCATTCCTGCTTTATATGCTTTCCCTGCTTTAATCCATGGCTTTACAACGCGTTTCGGGGGAGTCAGCACCGGTGATTATGCCACATTAAATCTTAATTTTAACAGGCCTGATCCTCAAATTAATGTAAAAAAGAATTATGACATTTTGAGTAATGAGCTGGGAGTGCCGTTGAGTGATATGGTACTCTCTCATCAGGTTCATGATAATAAGATACTTAAAGTGAAAAAAGAACACAGCGGAATGGGGATCGTCCGGGAAAGAAGCTATGAGAGTATTGACGGTCTGGTAACACAGGAAACTGGCTTGATGCTTGTAACCTATTATGCGGATTGTGTTCCTATTTATTTCTTTGATCCTGTTAAAAAGGTTATAGGCCTTTCTCATTCCGGATGGAGAGGAACACTCCTTAATATCGGAGGAGAGACATTAAGGGTTATGAAGGAATCATATGACTGTTTTCCCGAGGATATATTCATTTCATATGGTCCTCACATAAAGACATGCTGCTTTGAGGTTGACGATGATGTGGCAGATGCTTTCAAATCTGCATTTACGTGGGCTCAAGAGTGTATTACAAAAAGAGCAGACAAGTGGATTATAGATTTAGAGGGTATCATAACAAGAAACTTAATCATACAAGGCGTTTCCGAAGAAAAAATCTCCGGCTGTCGGGTTTGTACCAAATGTAATAGTGATGTCTTTTTTTCACATCGCGGCAGCCAAAATCAAACAGGAACCGGAGCAGCCTTTTTAATGATACGAGGTTAAAAATGAGAAAAGTACATAGCTTATTTATAGTTTTTTTAATGTTTACAATTATTATAAGCGGTTGCGTTCAACAACTTCAAAATACACAACCAGAGCCCATCACTGGAATCGATGATGGAGCGGTCAAAGTAATATATGAGGATGTGGGGCCTTCTCAGGGAGGAATCCTTAATCTGTTTATGGTAAGCCCGAAAACACTTAACCCTTTGACAACACAGGACTCATATGTAAGACAGCTTTCTACATTTGTCTTTGACAGTCTGTTTTATGAAGACGAATCCGGATTAATAAAAAATGGCCTTGTGGACAGTTATGTGTTTAGTCAGGATGGCTTAATCCTCGATATTGAGTTGAGAGATAATATATTATTTCATGACGGTAAAATGCTCAGCTCTGACGATGTGGCATTTTCACTGAAAACAATAAAAGATGCTGATGAAAAATCTCTGTATCTTGATCACGTAGCAAATATACAAAGCATAAAAGTCTTAACAAGATTGAGTTTCAGACTTATTTTACATAAACCCGATACCAGATTTACCGAAAGGCTTACCTTTCCGATAATTCCCAGACATGTCTTTGAAGAATGGCCTGTTGAGGGACACAAAGATTCTATGAGGTTAATCGGTACCGGTCCGTTTAAATATGATTCCTATAGCAGCGATTTAATATCATTTCTGCGAAATGAAGATTGGTGGTTTTTAGAAGCAGAGGATGGTATCTCGCATCCCATATGGCTGGACCGAATAACTTTTAAGCTATACTCTGATAAGTCTCAAATGATGCAGGCTTTTCAAAGACAACAAATTGATATTGCATGGCTTGAAGAGGGAGATTTAGAGAGCTATTCAAAGAGGTCAGATATATTCTTTAATAAGTATGTCAGCAATATCCTTGAGTTCTTAGTAATTTCGCCGGAGGGTGGAACAGACTCACCTTTAGAGCAGGAGAGTTTTAGAGCTGCTATAATTGAATATTTAGGCAGGTATGAGAAGCAAAATCCTCTTAACAGAGGAGAATCTGCTATTGATATAGAAATCAGTGATTCCGAAAGCAAAATATATCAAAATACCACTATTAGCTCTTTGGTGGATTTGGGTTTTTTCTATGACTACGATAAAGATTATCTATACTCCTATAAGAATAGCATTAAGACGCCCATACATCTTTCGCTTATTTATAATGGCTTAAATACCGATAGGGAGTATACCGGGCAATGGTTGACCGATGCATTAGCCGGAATAGGCATAAAAGTAGATATACAGATCGCCGATGTTGGTAAACAGCAAAGCCTTATCAACAGCCGAAAATTTGATATGATGCTTTTAGGCTGCCGAATTCCTCTTTATGCGTCTGAAAACGAAATGTTGGAATACATCAAGAAAAGCCTTAATATGAGCCAAGCAGATAATGTGATTTTTCCTCTTTACAGAAAATACGGAGCGGTACTATATCATAATAACATTAGAGGTGAAAGAAATCCTATATGGAAGAATATTTATAACGGATGGCAGCAATGGTATCTTGTGCATCCAAATCCTTAATTTTGATAACGGGCGAGGTCGTTTTAATGATTATTAATGACGATATTGACATAGTTTTCAGAGAACCGGTTGAAAATGATATGGAGATATTGAGTAAGTGGTATGGTATGCATGATTGCTTTGGTTATGCAACCGGCTGCAAGGATTTTTCGGAAATAATCCAAAAGCTAAGGGTGCCTGTTGAACCATATACACTGAGCTTTATGGTATATAATAAAAAAACTAAAGTTCCTATAGGGTTTATATATGGATATATAAAGGGTGACAAGAAGAATGCCGTTCTTTGGATCAGTATCTTTATTATTGATCCGGATTATCAAAACAGAGGCTTTGGTACCCAAACGTTGAATAAGCTGCTAAAATTCGTACAATCAGAGTATGGAACTTTTACTTGTATAGTGGCAGTGGCACATAAAAATGACCGAGGACTTTCATTCTGGGCAAAAGCGGGGTTTTCGCATGATCCGGAACTGGAACAATCATTGCATCAATTCGGAACATCTCAGGTAGCCATCATGAAAAAAATAATTAAATAGTATGAGGTATATATGAAAAGACCTTTGGCGATATCGGCTATAGCTCTTATGTGGGGCATTATACTTGCAGATGTAAATAAATATCATATTTGGGGAATAATATCTTTAACAATAAGTTTAATGATTCTTATACTTATCTATAGGCCATTGAGGAAAGAATCTTCGAGGTTTGTTTTGCTTGCCATTCCACTTCTTATTTCCGGGTACGTTTTACACAGTATTAATAAAAACTACTATGATTATTCTTGTAAAGAATGGGAAGGAAAAAATGTTTTTGTTGAGGGGACATTACATAACGAGCCGGAATTTGATAATGGTAAAACCCGCTTTATTTTGAAGGTGAATGCAATAGACAATACTACTATTTCAAAAAATAAGAACCTTAAAATACAGGTAAGTGTTTATGGTGATTACCCGATACCCAAGCTTAAATATGGGTCTGTCGTAAACATAATGGGGGAAATCAAAATTCCTCAAGGCAGACGAAATTTCGGAGGATTCAATACAAGAAAATTTTTAGCTTCACGAGGAATTTCGGCAACAATCAGTACTTCGGAAAAAGCGCTTATCATTCTGGATGGGAGTAGCGCCTCATGGCTTAAGAACACCGGGTATAAAATTAGACACAATATAATAGATACTCTGAATAATTGTATACCTCCCGAAGAGTCCTCAATCCTAGCCGGAATGCTCATAGGCTATACCGCTGATATGCCCGAGGAGATGGAGGAGGACTTCAGGAGGGCAGGGCTTTCTCATGTTATGGCTGTTTCGGGAGCAAATATACTATTCTTATTAACACCCCTCCTTTGGCTGTTAAAAAAAGCAGGCTTTAATCCCAGATGGTCATCAGCCTTAGCATTTCCAAGTATGTTATTTTATGTGTTTGCAACCGGAATGGAAGCATCGGTTGTCAGGGCCGCTATTATGGCCGGAGTAACATTAACCGGAATGCTTCTGTGGCGTAAAGCAGATATCTATTGCTCGTTGTCAGCATCGGCAATAATTATCTTAATAAATAATAGCTTTATGCTGTATGATTTGGGTTTTATATTGTCTTTTGCAGCCACCCTTTCCTTGGTAATCTTCTATAAACCCATCTTTTGCAGATTGCCAATGAAAATACCGAAAATAATAAGAGATACATTAGCCGGAACTATAGCCGCTCAAATAGGTGTTATTCCAATAATCGCGTATTGCTTTAATACATTTTCAATAATTTCTGTATTTACCAATTTGCTGGTTGTACCTTTAACAGGAATAATTACAGTTATGGGAGCAATTCTTGTTATTTTAGGGAACGTCCTGCTTCCTATTGCAAAGCTACTGGGATTATTAGTGAGTATTGTTGTCAATACTATGCTTTTCATCACAGAGACAATGGCGGCCATACCCTGGGCAGAGATTAATATAGCAACTCCAAGTATTATTCTGGTATTGATATATTATGTTACTATTCTCTATCTAAGGTACGTGCACCCGAAACTTGCGAAGGAAGTGGGCAAACCGGTTTTTGCGGCACTTCTGGTTATATGCGGGGCAATAATTCTTATTATCAGCCTCCCCAATAAATCACTTCAGATACATTTTGCAGATGTGGGCCAGGGAGATTGTGCTATTATTAGAACACCTTTAGGAAAGAACATTATTTTAGATGGCGGAGGTAGCATAAACGATGAAAAAGGATCTTATGCAGGAGAACGTATAGTAGTACCGCTGCTGTATAATCTAAACATGACAGAAATCGACCTGATGATTGCCTCGCATGGGCATATGGACCACATCGGTGGATTGAAAACTGTGATTGACAAGTTAAATGTTAAAAAGATTATTATAGCGGATGCCAACGATATTGAAATGAGGGATCTCACTGATTATGCGGTGAAGAAAGGCATATCTGTAATCCATATGAAAGAGGATGATATCCTATATGAAGAGAATGGATTAACCCTAAAAGCTTTATATCCTTTGAATGATGAGAAGCTGATGCCCAGAGATTCCACCACAAACGCCAATGAGTTGTCTCTGGTTGCAAGGTTGGATTATGGAGACTTTAGTGCACTTTTTACCGGAGATATCAGCTCTGTAACAGAGAGGAGAATACTGGACAATAGGGATGATTTAAGTTGTAGTTTGCTGAAAGTAGCTCACCACGGCTCAAAATATTCTTCGGATGAAAACTTTATTGAGGCCATAAATCCGGATATGTCAGTTATTTCAGTAGGCAGAAACAACTATGGACACCCAAGCCCTGAAGCAATGGAACGTATTGCAGAACAGGGTTCCGATTTATATCAGACAATTATAAACGGTGGCATTTTAGTTGAGGTATGGGAAAAAGAAACCCGAATGCGGGTTACCACGGTTGTTCAATAAGACAGGGGACGGTTCTGTGTCCTATTTTAATCCTTTCTTACTCCAAAATTGTACAAACGTAATTAAGCGGCGTGTCTGCTGCGATTTAAAGCGGGCATACAACTCATTGCATGAGTTGTTTTGGATTTGCGTAGCCATACGACTCAATTGAGTCGTTTTGCGACATAGAAACCGGATGTTTGTCCCGGAGCGCTAAATCGCAGAAGGACACAGCCGCTTCGCACTTTAAGACACAGAACCGTCCCCTGTCTTACCCCCCTGTCTTACCTGTTGTATTTAAAAATTAAGTGGGGTATAGTATTTTTAGTATTATAGTGATGTATGTCTTTTATTTTTATTATGATACATGAGGAGGCCTTTTAATATGAGTCATGCTGATATTGTCTTTGTAGATATGTGCAATGATATACTGAACAACGGTTTTTCAGATGTGGAAACAAAGGTGAGGCCAAGGTGGGCTGATGGAGCCCCTGCTCATACCCGAAAAAGATTCTGTGTGGTAAACAGATATGATTTATCTGAGGAATTTCCCATATTGACATTAAGACCTACTAATCTCAAAGCTGCTATAGACGAAATACTATGGATCTGGCAGAAAAAATCAAACAATGTGAATGATTTAAACAGTCACATCTGGGATTCCTGGGCTGATGAAAGCGGATCTATAGGCAAGGCTTACGGTTATCAACTGGGAATAAAGCATAAGTATAAGGAAGGCGAATTTGACCAGGTGGATAGGGTCATATTCGACCTGAAAAATAACCCAATGAGCCGCAGAATCATGACAAATATTTATAATCATGAGGATTTACACGCTATGAATCTCTATCCGTGCGCTTACAGCATGACTTTTAACGTGACGGGAAACAGGCTTAACGGAATTCTTAATCAAAGATCACAAGACGTGCTGGTTGCGAATAACTGGAATGTGGTCCAGTATTCTATATTGTTGCATATGCTTGCTCAGGTAACCGGTTTTGAAGCAGGAGAGCTGGTTCATGTTATAGCCGACGCTCATATCTATGACCGGCATGAGCCTTTGGTAAGAGAGCTTATCAGCAGAGAACCCCAAAAGGCACCCAAGCTGTTAATAAATAAGAATGTGAAAGATTTTTACGAATTTAAGGTGGATGATTTTGTGCTTGAAGGCTATGAACCGGGACCGCAAATCAAGAATATACCTGTGGCCGTATAGAGGAAAGCAAAAAGGGAGAAATACTATGCGAAATGATCTTATTCTTATTGCCTCGGCGGACAGAAACTGGGGTCTGGGCAAGGATAATAAGCTTCTAAAAAGAATTCCGGAGGATTTAAAGCGCTTCTCAGAGCTTACAAAAGGTAATGTTATTGTTGTGGGAAGAAAAACCTTGGAATCGTTTAAGGATAAAAAACCTTTGCCCGACCGTATTAATATTGTCCTCACAAGAGATAAAGAATACACCTGCGAAGGAGCTGTAATAATACACAGCGTTGAAGAACTCATTGATACAATAAAAGAGATTAATAAAAACGTCTATGTTTGCGGAGGCGCAACCATATACAAACAACTTTTGCCATATTGTGAATCTGCCCTTATAACTCAGATTGATGAGGAGTATGATGCGGATACATATCTAATCAATTTAGAGGAGTATAGTAACTGGAAGAAAACATATATCGGAGACTGGCAGGAAAGCCGTGCGGAGGTACGGTTCAGGTATGTGGATTATATAAAAATCAGAGAATAAATGAGTAAAATAAGAATTTGTTTGAGAAATGAAAATGGCTGGCAAGGGATTAGCGTAACCTTGTCAACCATTTTATTTTTCTTTCAGCTCAGTGAGCCTGTCTTGAATTTTCTTGTTATAGTTGATAATCCTGCGGTTGTATTCGCCATCCATATGTGTTGATGTCAGTAAGAAGTCTGCAGTAGCGCGATTGTTAGCTATCGGAATATCATATACAGCCGCTATTCGCAGCAAAGCCTTAACATCCGGGTCATGAGGCTGAGCTTCTAGGGGATCCCAGAAAAATATCACCATATCTATAGCACCTTCAACTATACGCGAACCTATTTGGAGATCTCCGCCTAGAGGACCGCTGTTATATGCACGAACCGGCAATTCCACTTCCTCTGTAATAAGCCTGGCTGTTGTGCCGGTCCCGCAAAGAAAATGTTTTCGTAACACAGTGATGTTTTCTTTAATCCAATCTACCAAATCCTGCTTCTTATGGTCGTGAGCAATAAGTGCGATTCGCTTTTGCCTTGGAATCGGAATATTTACAAAATCGTTTATTAACATATTTTTCACCTCCTTATTTATCAAATAAGCTAAGCAATTTACCCTCAGCTCAAGGATTATTCTACCACAAAATAAAAGAATAGTATACTTTAGAGATAAGTAAGAGTAAAATCGCTTGAATGCGGCATCCAGGATAATTAATTCTATAATATCATTTGCTCACAAATCGAATTTTATGGTATTATATTAATAGCTTAGCTCTTTTGTCTAATATTGTCGCTTTTGAGTTAAACATAAAGTAAAAAACCTACTATTATTTGTATTTATTTGTAAGGCCATTATGTTTAATCAAAGGAGTTATACTATGAATAAGAAAAATCCAGTCGGAATTTCAATTTTGTTGATACACCTATTAACTGCTGTTGTTCCATTTCTCCTAGTTGCCATAGCTTTTTTCACTCAATCTGCTTATATGCAATTCTTCATTCTAATTGGATGTATTCTTGCCGTCGCAGGTATAGCATTACAATATTTCCTTTCTACAAAAAAACTAAAAGAGAATCATACTCTGATTGAAGCATTTAGAAAAGCAAGGAAAGGTGACCTTCAAACCAAGATTAATGGCTTGACTAAGCTTGAAATAGAAAGCAATGCGCTCATTCAGCACTTTAATCAAGTTCTTTCTGATGTGGATCGCTCAACCGCGGAAGTTAAACATCTTGCCCATACGGTAAAAGCTACATCAAAAGAAGCATCAGATGTATCGAATCAAATTGGCCAAGCCGCTGATTCTGTATCCAAAGGCGCAGGAGAACAGGCAGAAGATGCTGAAGAAAGCTCAAGGGTAACAGCAGAAATGGTTAATAAGTTTGAGGAGGTTGTTGCCTCTGCAGAGCTTATGACAAAGAAGGCCGATGTCACCAAAGATATGGCTGAATTTGGTATGTCCAATATTTACGACTTGCTTGAAAAAAGTAAATTAACCGAAAAGAATATGGGCGAAATAAATGAAAAAATTAAAGAGCTGAACCAAATGACAAATAATATCAGCCAAATCACTGCGGTAATCTCCGGTATTTCAAACCAAACGAACCTGTTGTCCCTCAATGCTTCTATTGAAGCAGCAAGAGCTGGCGAAGCGGGTAAAGGCTTCGGTGTTGTTGCCGATGAAATTAAAAAATTGGCACAACAAAGCTATTCGTCCAGTGCCGAAATAGACAAAATTATTCAAGGTGTACAGCATCAGATAGATGTAACCACCGAAACTATTTCTTTGACAACGAAAACAATTGAAGTGCAAACCCAATCGGTTAATAAGACAAATGAAGCATTCATTTCTATATCCAATGCTGTTGATGAATTGTTCACCCAACTTCTTGAGGTTAAAAAAGGAATCAACATTCTAAATGAGTTCAAGCAAAAGCTTTCAGACTCTATTACGAATATCGCAGCTGTGGCACAGAAAACAGCAGCTTCAACTCAGGAGATAACCTCTTTGATGTTCTCACAGATGAATTCTTCGGAGATTCTGGTACAGCTTTCCGAAAGCTTTGATTCTGTTATTGCTAACTTGGATAAGGCTATAAATAAATTCAACTTTAATAGATATGCAGTTAAAAGAAGTTCTTACGCAGTTATTCCTTGTATTGACATCCCATTTTTCCAAGATACAAAAGAGGGAGCTATAGATGCTGCTGAGAAGCTGGGGGTAGATGTTTTATGGCGTACACCTAAATCCAGTAATCCAGACGAACAGGCCGAGCTTATTGAGGAAGTGATAGAATCGGGTGTCTCGGGTATAGGCATAGGACCCATCGATGGCAAAGAGGTAAGAGATGCTTTGAATAAAGCAGATAGTAAAGGCATCAAAATCGTTTGTTTTGATACTGATATTTCGGGGGTCAATAGAAGTGGTTTTATCGGAACCGATAACCATAATGCAGGAAAAATGCTGGGAGAACTGGTTGTAAAAAAACTCAACGGAAAAGGAAAGATACTTGGCACTATGTCTAACAATAATAAGAACATGAAAGACCGCATAGAAGGCTTTATGGAAGCCATAGAAAATAGTTCTGATATTAAAGTATTATCATTTAAGGCAACAGAGCAACAAAAAGCAGAAGATAGGTGGCAAAGTCTTAAAAAAGAAATGCAGCAAACACCTGATTTTGATTGTTTTGTCTGTATGGATGCAATGGGAAGCTTCTTTGCGCGCAGAATGAAGGAAGACCTCGGAATATCGCCCCTTTGTGTTGTATTTGATAAAACAGAAGACTCAAAGAAGCCTATGGAGGATGGGTATCTCTGCGTATTGGCTCAACGTCCGAGACTATGGGGTGAGCTGGCGGTAAGAAGGCTGCATGAAGCTCGCAGCGGTAAAACAATTCCCGATAATGAAGATACAGGTACATATGAAATAAACAAAAATAATATGAATGTGTTCTCCAAATAAAAGTATATAAAGCAGGGTCGGCCTGCCAATAATTCACCATAATTAGTAAGCTGACTTTTTTACGGCTAACTAATGAATAAGCTAAAATAAAAGAATAAAGTATTGGGAGAAGGAGAAAACAAATCTGAAAGAGAACGGGCAAGATAAAAATTTCATCGGATATGGCGGGATTGAAGATCCTGTAAGGTATGTTAATTCTGAGTACGGTCCTGGCTGGACAGAATCTGCTAATGTTACCATTGCAGAGTTTGAAAGCTTTATACAGGATGAGTTCGAAAAAGATTCTAATAACTGTGTGTTAACTTCGATTACAAGAGTAATGAAATACTATAATAGTATTGGTTATAAGAAGATACCGTCAGATGTATTTGAAATCTATAAGACAGTACAAAATATAGGTATCAAATACGGCTATGATCCTAAAAAAACAGGAATTATAAGAGACTTGTTTGTCTATACTCCTTGGGTAATTGATAATATGGTTAAAGATACATGGAAAGATTTTAGTTACATGAATGGCGATGGATGTAATGGCTATTTTGGTAAGCTCAAAACTATTAAAAAGAATATAGATGAATCTGCCCCTTTACTCTTAAACATAGCTTTTGGTGATTATAAAAACCACACTGTAAGTGTTTTTGGTTATAAAATATATTCCAAAGAAGACAAAAGGGATATAAATTTTATTCAAATATACGATGGCTGGAGCAGTACGGTAAGATATATAGATTGGACAAAAATGGGCAGATCTCCGGCAAGTATAACAAAAATTTTACCACCATCGGTTATATAACTTATTTTACAAGCCGTCTTGACAATTTGTCTGTCATATTTTAATATCATAAATATATGTTCTCGCCATGACGGAGAGGAGTAGGCAGAAAAACCAAACAGAGAGGAGATGCCATAAGGCTGTAAGCATTTCCATGGAGAATTACTGTCGAAGTCGCTCCCGAGCATGTTTAGCTGAAAAAAGTAGGCTATTCCGGTTAAGAGCCGTTATCGTCTTATTAAGAGCCCGATAGGGAATTTTGGTGGTACCGCGGAAGTCAGCTTTCGTCCAATGTTTGGATGAAGGCTTTTTTATTTGAAAGGACGCACTATGACAGCATTAAAAATCATAGCTTTTACTTTGATACTAATCGGTGCATTGACAAATTATGGGGCAAAGCTAATTGTCAAGCACCTGAACCTTGTAGAAAAGATAAACGCAAGTGAAGCCGAAGAACTTACAGGTGAAGAATTTGAGCTGTATAAGTCGACCAAGGCCGTTGCAAGAGTCAAGGTTGTTGGTGTTTTGATTATGTTACCGGGCGTATTTTTAATCCTTTATGCTTTTAGATAATATTTAAAATTAATAAAAAACTAATTTGTAGTAATAATTTTCGGATTCACAGAAAGGAAGTATATCATGAGTAATAAAGAAATAGAAAAAATCTATGACCCTCAGAAGGTTGAGGATGAGTTATATAGCAAATGGATGGAAAAAGATTATTTTCATGCCGTGATAGAACCGGA
The DNA here is from genome assembly GCA_964462075.1 of uncultured Ruminiclostridium sp. Taxonomy (GTDB): domain Bacteria; phylum Bacillota; class Clostridia; order DSM-8532; family DSM-8532; genus DTU059. Next base: position 20,428 of record CAYWXN010000004.1, read on the forward strand.
AAAAGAACCTTTTACTATTGTGATTCCACCGCCGAACATTACCGGTCAGCTTCATATGGGGCATGCGCTGGATAACACTATGCAGGATATACTGATTCGCATGAAGCGCATGCAAGGCTATAGTGCCCTTTGGCTTCCCGGGACCGACCATGCCAGCATAGCCACGGAGGCTAAAATTGTTGAGAAGATGGCAAGTGAAGGCATTACAAAAGATGATCTCGGAAGAGAGGCCTTTTTGGAGAGGGCATGGGAATGGAAGGCTCAATACGGCGGAAGAATCGTAGAGCAACTCAAAAAGTTGGGTAGCTCATGTGATTGGAAGAGAGAACGCTTCACCATGGACGAAGGTTTGTCTGAGGCTGTCAAGGAAGTGTTTGTACGTCTTTACGAAAAAGGCCTCATCTACCGGGGCGAAAGGATAATTAACTGGTGTCCTGTTTGCGGCACCTCAATATCCGATGCAGAAGTTGAATATGAGGAACATGACGGCAGCTTCTGGCACATTAAATATCCTGTTGTAGGCACTGATGAATTCTTAGAGATTGCAACAACGCGCCCAGAGACAATGCTTGGCGATACGGCTTTGGCTGTTCATCCGGATGATGAAAGATACAAACACCTTGTAGGCAAGACTGTAATGCTACCTCTTATGGATCGTGAAATCCCTATTATAGCAGATACTTATGTTGAGCAAGACTTCGGAACCGGCGTGGTAAAAATCACTCCCGCTCATGATCCTAACGACTTTGAGGTAGGTCTCAGCCATAATCTTGAAATTATTAATATACTTAATGAAGATGCGACCATCAATAAAAACGGCGGAAAATATGCAGGGATGGATCGTTACGAGGCTCGCAAGCAGGTTGTAAAAGACCTTAAGGAATTGGATCTGCTTGTTCAGGTTAAGCCTCATAAACACAATGTAGGACAATGCTATCGCTGTTCAACCGTTATCGAGCCCAGAGTATCATGGCAGTGGTTTGTAAAGATGAAGCCTCTGGCAGAACCGGCCATTGACGCTGTTAGAAACGGTACTATTAAGTTCGTACCTGAAAGATTCTCCAAGATTTATTATAACTGGATGGAAAACATTCAGGATTGGTGTATATCACGACAGCTCTGGTGGGGTCACAGAATTCCTGCATATTATTGTTCCAACTGTGGGGAGACCATTGTTGCACGAACAGCTCCCGAGAAATGTACGAAATGTCAGTCAAAAAGTATTAAACAGGATGAAGATGTTCTTGATACATGGTTTTCCTCGGCACTGTGGCCGTTCTCGACTCTTGGTTGGCCGGATGAAACACCGGATTTAAAATACTTCTATCCTACAAGTGTACTGGTTACCGGCTATGATATTATATTCTTCTGGGTTGCCCGTATGATTTTTTCCGGGATTGAACAAATGAGAAGAGAACCGTTTAAGTATGTTCTGATTCACGGCCTTGTAAGGGACTCACAAGGAAGGAAGATGTCAAAATCCTTAGGTAATGGTATCGATCCACTTGAAGTAATAGAA
>CAYWXN010000004.1:21956-23810 GCA_964462075.1 uncultured Ruminiclostridium sp.
CTCTTCGCTATGCGCTAACCATAGGAACTTCGCCCGGAAACGATATGCGTTTTTCCGATGAAAAGCTGGAGGCCAGCAGAAACTTTGCCAATAAGATTTGGAATGCATTCCGTTTTGTTATGATGAATTTTGATGATGATGTTGATTTTAGCAAAGTGGATAAAAGCAAATATACAGTCGGTGATAAATGGATATTGAGCCGCATAAACACTATAGCCCGGGAAGTAAGCGAGAATCTTGAGAAATTTGAGCTGGGAATCGGTTTGCAGAAGATTTATGAGTTTATTTGGGAAGAATTCTGTGATTGGTATATCGAGCTTGCTAAGCCAAGATTATATGACCGTGAGGCAAAGGATCGTTTAGAAGCTATGTTTGTGCTTAATGAGGTGCTTAAAAATGCTATGAAGCTCTTACATCCTTTTATGCCATTCATCACCGAGGAAATTTACAGTCACCTTATTACAAGTGACGAGAGTATTATGATATCCTCTTGGCCGGAATACTCTGAGGGCACCATGTATCCGAAAGAAGAGAAGCTTATGTCTTTTGTAATGGATGCCATAAGAGGAATACGTAATTTAAGGGCTGAAATGAATGTTCCTATGAGCAGAAAGGCCAAAGCATTTTTTGTTATAAATGATCAGGAAATAGTTGAGCTGATTGAAGGAGAAAAATCTACCTTTAACAGACTGGCCGGGTTATCTGATATTATTGCAAAGAACGACAAAACGGGAATTCCGCAGGATGCCGTGGCTGTTGTTATTGACGGTGCTGAAATATTCATGCCTCTTGAAGATCTTATAGATATGGAAAAGGAAATCGATCGGCTTGAAAAAGAAAAAGCCGGCCTTGAAATGGAACTGGACAGAGTAAACAAAAAACTTTCTAACGAAGGTTTTGTTGCTAAAGCTCCGGAATCGGTAATTGAAGGTGAGAGAGAAAAATTAAAGAAATACACCGACATGTACGAAAAGATTATTGAGAGGTTGGAAACACTTGTAAAGCGTTAGAATAATGAAGAAGTTGACAAATCAGAATGTATTATTTGCGTATGAAAAGTGATATCCTAGAAATAGCTGTTTACTTTCGGGGGGTGATTATATTTTTAGGTCTCAAAAAGCAAGGATAACTATGGCTTTTTTTTCGACGGTTTTCGCAGTGTTTTTTAGTATAATGGCATTTCAGAACCTTTCAGCAGGCTCTATTGATGAACCTGATAACCCGGGTGTTGTTACAGCCACTCCTAAACCCAGCGAACAGGCTATTGTGCCTAATGATGATGATACCGAAGAAGATAAAGGGTTTTACCTTACCAATGACCAAAAGTATTTTGAGAGTATTGTAAACGCTGAAAGCACAAATATCTTGCTATTGGGGACAGAACCGACGGGTTTTAATTTTGATACCATTATGATACTTAATATTGATAAGATTTCGAAAAAGGTGCAAATCATCAGCCTGCCACGAGATATTTATATAGATTACAGCGACTATGTCACACAAGCTTTGAGAAAAGCACAGCCTTCTTTTCTGAAAGAGAAGGGCATGAATAGAATTAATGCGGCTCCTTCTATAGGACAAACCATAGAATATCAAAAAGATATAGGTCGCTTTAATAAGCCTTATGTAGATTTTATTTCTGATGTTATTTATGAGGTTTTTGATATTTATATTAATGATTATGCATATGTCAAGGTAAGAGGATTCAGAAACATAGTTGATTATTTTGGCGGTGTAACTGTGTATGTTCCTGTTCACATGGAATATAATGATCCTTATCAAGATTTGAATATATATATTGAAAAGGGAACACAGCACCTTAATGGATCTGATGCGGAAGGGTATGTCAGATTC
>CAYWXN010000005.1:0-21473 GCA_964462075.1 uncultured Ruminiclostridium sp.
GTAAATTTGCCGCCATAGAGAAGAAATAAGAGGGGAGAGTGAATAATATGTCTGATTTTGTTACCCTTACAATAGACGGTAAAGAAGTTAAAGCCCCGGTTGGCTCAACCGTACTAGAGGCTGCAAAGAGTGCCGGGATCAAAATACCCACCCTCTGCTTCCTCAAAGGTATAAATGAGATCGGCGCATGCCGTATGTGTATTGTAGATGTAGGTGCAAAGAGCTTCCAGGCTGCTTGTATGTACCCTGTTTCCGAGGGATTAAAGGTTACAACAACAAGTCCAAAGATTCGTGAGACCCGCAGAGTTACGCTTGAACTGATTCTGTCTTCACATGAGAAAAAATGCTTAACCTGTGTAAGAAACAGAAGCTGTGAGCTTCAGAAACTGGCAACAGATTTCAATCTTCAAGAAATACGCTTTGAGGGTGAGTTACCCCATTATCCTATTGATGACTTGTCGCCATCAATAGTAAGAGATCCGAATAAATGCATACTCTGTCGCCGCTGCGTAAGCGTTTGTAAAAATGTACAGACGGTTTCCGCCATTGAAACAATTGACAGAGGTTATAAAACTATTGTAGCATCGCCTTTCCATATGCCTTTGAAGGATACACCCTGTGTAAACTGTGGACAATGTATCACAGCCTGCCCTGTAGGTGCTCTTCGTGAAAAGAGCTCAATTGAAAAGGTTTGGGCTGCGATCAACAATAAGGATCTCCATGTTGTAGCTCAAACTGCCCCTGCTGTCCGTGCCGCAATAGGAGAAGAATTCGGTTATCCCATAGGAACACCTGTTACGGGTAAAATGGCTGCAGCAATTAAGAGACTAGGATTTGCTAAGGTTTTTGATACCGATACTGCTGCGGATCTTACAATTATGGAAGAGGGAACTGAGCTGGTCAACAGAATTAAAAACAACGGAAAGCTTCCTCTCATTACATCCTGCAGCCCCGGCTGGATCAAGTTCTGTGAGCATAACTACCCTGATATGCTTGATAACCTTTCGACATGCAAATCTCCTCAGAATATGTTTGGTGCTCTTTTGAAGTCCTACTATGCTGAGAAAATGGGCATTGATCCTTCAAAGATATTTGTTGTATCAATTATGCCTTGTACTGCCAAGAAGTTTGAGGCAGAAAGGATAGAATTGGCTTCAACTGGTTATCCTGATGTTGATGAGGTTCTGACAACCCGTGAAGTATCCGAAATGATTATGGAAGCCGGTATAGACTTTAGAAACCTTGAAGATGAGCAATTCGACGATCCCATGGGTGAAGCAACAGGGGCCGGTGTTATTTTTGGTGCTACCGGCGGTGTTATGGAAGCTGCTTTAAGAAGCGTACCTTACCTTCTCACCGGTAAAGATGATGAAAATGTGGATATCAAAATTGTTCGTGGCACTAAGGATATAAAAGAAGCAGAATTAGAAGTTGCAGGTCTAAAAATCAAGGCTGCTGTTGCTCATGGTCTGGGCAATGCCAGAAAACTGATGGATAAGGTCAGAGCTGGTGAAGCAGATTATCATTTCATAGAAATAATGGCTTGCCCGGGTGGTTGTGTTTGCGGAGGCGGACAACCTATACAGCCTGCATCGGTAAGAAACGCAATAGATTTGAAGGCAGAACGAGCCAAAGCTCTATATCAGGAGGATCAGAAGCTTACTCTGAGAAGATCACACTATAACCCAAAAGTACTTAAAATGTATGAGGAATACTTTGAGAAACCGGGTGGACATAAGTCACATAAATTACTTCATACACATTATGTTGCCCGCGAGAATTATCCCGAGGACAAATGCGAATAAAGACATATAATTATCCCTCCTTGATTATTCAAGGAGGGATGTTGTTTTAGTTAACGAAATATTTATATATCTTGTTTCTTTACTATTGTCAGGGTAAAATAAAATAAGTTAATAAAAAAGCGAATATTTGAAACAATTTTTAAGGTCGCAACACGGAATTTGGCATGAAATTGAACTAGGTAATTTTTTTCATTCTGTAAGCACCAAATAACTTAAAAGGTGCTTTTTTTGTTATTGTAAAGGGGCAGTAATATGATTAGTGAGACAAAAAGATGGACTATGTTGTATGCCAGCATAGTTATTAATATATGTATTGGCATAGGTTATGCATGGAGTGTGTTTCAAACTCCTCTTATTGACAAGTTCGGCTGGTCGTCAGTCGAGGCTTCCTTCGCATTTACTTTGATTATGGGGATGTCGGCGGTTCCTATGCCTTTCGTAGGGAAACTTCAAGAATTTGTTAAGCCCCGCACCATTATATTCGCAGGCGGTTTGCTATATGGGACAAGTGTATTACTGACGGGTTATATGGACTCTCTAACAGGGCTGTATTTAATTTTCGGAGTATTAGGCGGTATAGGGCAAGGTACCATATACGCTACAGGAATATCAAATACCGTTAAGTTATTTCCGGATAAGCGAGGATTGTGTTCCGGTCTATTGGCAGCAGGCATGGGCGGCAGTGCTATAATTATCGCACCCACTGCAGTTGCTTTTATCAATAAATTCGGTGTTCAGGATACTTTCAAAATACTTGGCGTTTTCTTTATATTGATAATTTGTGGATTATCTACTTTAATAGCTACCGCTCCGGAGAATTATGTACCCAAAGGCTGGAGTCAGAAAAATGGAATATCCCAAAATATAAATACTATTGAAAAAAACTGGATACAGATGCTGAAAGACCCGCTTTTCTACCTGATAGCAGGCATGTTTACAGCCGGAACAATCTCCGGCATGATGATTATAGGCCATGCGTCTCCATTGCTTCAACAGACTGTTAAAGTTACAGCCCAAACTGCAGCTGTACTGGTAGGGATTTTATCCATGTTTAATACTGCGGGTAGAATACTATGGGGACTTATTTCAGATAAAATAGGACGTTTTAAAACCATACTTATTTTATATATTATCATTGGTGTTTCAATGTTGGGGCTTGCAATAAACCTTGGCAACACAGCTATTATAATTTTCATGATGAGTGTTGGTTTATGCTATGGAGGCTTTATGTCGTTGATTGCCTCATTAACAGCCGATTCGTTTGGTGCTAAGAATCTGGCAATCAACTTTGGAATTATGTTTAATGCATACGGAGTAGCTTCTTTTATAGGTCCACGTTTAGCTGCAGTTGTTCAACAAGCAAATAACGGCAGTTATGCACAAGCATTTTATGTCGCGGTTTTTGTATGTATGGTAGGTATAATTTTCACTGTATGGGCAATGAGAAAAACTAATAAAAGATGATTGTCGCATCGGTATAGAGTATTATTTTATAACGAAATCTCGGATAAGTTTTTAGTTTTTAGTGATTGATTTTAGACTCTTGAAAAGCCGCTCAATAAAATCAGTAGCTTGTTTTTTAACATATGATAATATAAACTGTATTGAGAATATTCGGTGATACAGCATCTGTCGCGTTTTTTGGAGGAGACTAAATGGAGTTTAACATAGTACTGCACCAAGTACTAATACTTTTTTTTATTCTTGCAATAGGTTATATAGCGGGTAAATTTAATATTCTTGACTCATTTGGGACTAAAAAACTCTCTGATATTCTTCTGTATATTGCGGCCCCTATGATGGTATTAAGTTCTTTTTTTATAGAATTTTCTAAGGAGCTCCTGATAAATATTATTTGGGTAGTTGGATTTAGTATTCTTACTTTTATAATATCCATAATGATTTCTAAATTTATTTTCAGAAGATTTAATGAAAATATATCGATTATTCTTAGATTCACAGCAATATTCTCTAATTGCGGGTATATGGGTCTACCCCTTATGAGGGAAGTTTTTGGTGTTGAAGGGGCTTTTTATGGTTCATTTTATATTGTTATATTTCAGGTTTTTGTTTGGAGCTATGGATACTTGATGTTTGGAGCAAAAGCTGAAAATACTAAGATGATAAAGAGAGTATTAGTGAACCCATCTATTATTGCTATTTTCATAGGAATGATAGTTTTTATTTTCGGTATTCCGATTCCTGAAAGCATAAAAGGAGGAATAAAAGTTGTGGGCGATATGACTATGCCTTTATCAATGCTGATAATAGGGGGAGTAATCAGTACGGAGAGGATATTAACTTTATTCAGTGACTGGAAAGTGTATCTTTCTTCCTTTGTAAGATTAATTTTTATTCCGGTGTTGGCCTCTCTGATTTCAATAGTTATAGGTGTACCGCCTTTACCTGCAGCAATTACAGTTACGGCTCTGGCTATGCCGGCCGCAGCTAATACAACAATTTTTTCTGAGATGTTTGGTAAGGATTCTGTTTTTGCTTCAAAATGTGTAGCTGTTTCACACCTATTATCTATAATTACAGTTCCCGTGATAATTAGCTGGGTGGCATCATATGTTTAGGAAATTTATTTATAGAATTTTAAGAAATAATGTATATATTCGCAGTTGAATATGCTTGTCAAGATGGTATAATATGACCACAAGCACATTCAAAGCAAAGCTTTGAATGGACCCGGCAAAGCCGGATAAAAGTATTTTGCATAGCAAAATACGCATGTGGTCATGTTACACCATAAACTGCAAATGCTGATTTTATCAGCATTTGCCGGGATTTATCCCCGAGCAAAACGAGCCGGCTCGTTTTGCAGCGTGTTTATGGTATAATATATTGACATCAATGGATTAACCAATATTGATAATGGAGTTGATTTTAAGTGGATAGAATTGAGATTAGAAAGCTAAGCGAGACCTATAAAGAATTGTCTGGTAAGGAAGTTTTGGTATGCGGCTGGATACGAAACATAAGGGATACAAAAACCTTTGGATTTATTGAGATAAATGACGGGTCATTTTTCAAGAACCTTCAGATTGTTTTTGATGATACTCTGGCTAATTTTTTTGAGATTGCAAAGCTGAATATAGGAAGCGCTATAAGGGTGAGGGGACATGTGGTGGAGACTCCTCAGGCTAAGCAGCCATATGAAATTAAGGCTGCCTCTGTAGAGATAGAGGGTGCTTCGAGCCCCGAGTATCCATTGCAGAAAAAACGCCATACCTTCGAATATTTAAGAACCATTGCGCATCTTCGTCCCAGAACAAATACTTTTTCTGCGGTGTTCAAGGTACGCTCGGTTTTGGCCTATGCAATACATCGTTTCTTCCAGGACAGAGGTTTTGTCTATGTTCACACTCCGATTATTACCTCTAGTGATTGTGAAGGCGCGGGTGAGATGTTTCAAGTAACAACTCTCGATTTAAACAATCCGCCTAGGAACGATAATGGTGAAGTTGATTACAGCGAAGATTTCTTTGGGAAACATACAAGTCTTACAGTAAGCGGGCAGCTTGCAGTGGAGCCCTATGCGATGGCTTTTGGCAAGGTGTACACTTTTGGACCCACTTTCCGTGCCGAGAATAGTAATACAACCCGGCATGCAGCTGAATTCTGGATGATTGAGCCTGAAATAACATTTGCCGATCTTAATGACGATATGAAGCTGGCTGAGGATATGATTAAATATGTCATTAGCTATGTAATGGAAAATGCTAAAGAAGAAATGGACTTTTTTAACGATTTCATTGATAAAGGGCTTTATGACAGGCTTAACCATATTCTTAACTCTGAATTCGGATGCATTACTTATACAGAAGCAGTTGAGATACTTACAAAGACTGATCATGAATTCCAATATCCGGTAAAATGGGGTTCCGACCTTCAGACAGAGCACGAACGCTATTTAACAGAGCAGATAATGAAAAAACCTATGTTTGTTATAAACTACCCCAAAGAAATCAAGGCCTTCTACATGAGAGTAAATGATGATAATAAGACAGTTGCAGCTATGGATCTTCTGGTTCCGGGCGTTGGTGAAATAATAGGCGGAAGTCAAAGGGAAGAGCGTCTTGATGTATTAGAGAAGCGCATGGAAGAAATGAATTTGGACAAAGAAGAGTATGATTGGTATTTGGATACACGGCGTTTTGGAGGTACAAAACATGCCGGATTCGGCCTTGGGTTTGAACGCATACTAATGTATATGACCGGAATGCAGAATATCAGAGATGTATTGTCATATCCGAGAACAGTTAATAATGCAGAATTTTAAATGAAGTAATTGACCATAAGAATTCTATCAAATTTAAATTTTTTAAAAGGAGCTAAGTGAATTAGCTCCTTTGATTTCGAGAACATTAATAATTTTTTTCTCTGCACCTCTAAGATTTAAATATATAAAAATGAGGATAATAAAGATGAAAAAGATAATTGCATTGCTATTGACTGTCGTTATGGTATTCTCTTTAGCGACATGCGGTAAAACATCTCCTAACATAAAAACTCCGACGCAATAGATCCTTCGCTGACGCTCAGGATGACCATTATGTCGCATTAACGGAGTGATATGATGCGGAACTAACGATAGGAGAACATATGAAAAAAGACTTTAAAATTTATTGGACGTTGTTTTCATCTACCTTTTTTTTAAGCGCTTTTACTTTTGGCGGAGGATTTGTGATTGTTCCATTAATGAAGAAAAAATTCGTTGATGAATTGCATTGGATTGAAGATAAAGAAATGCTGGATCTAACAGCAATTTCACGATCATCCCCCGGTGCGATAGCAGTTAACGCTTCGATTCTGATTGGTTATCGTATTGCCGGCTTTTTTGGAGCATTAGTTTCAACATTAGGGACCATATTGCCACCGCTTATTACCCTGTCTATAATTTCGGTTTTTTATGCTAAATTTAGGGACAATGATGTAATAAACGCATTGCTTAAAGGTATGCAGGCTGGTGTGGTTGCTGTGATCGCAGATGCAGTGATCAATCTTGGAAATAACATTATTAAAGAAAAGCAAGCTACCTCAATACTTATTATGGCAGGTGCCTTTATCGCTACTTATTTTTTCAATATTAACGTCATGTATATTATTATAGTGTGTGGATTGGTAGGAGCCGTTTACACTTTTCTCAGAAAAAAAACAGACAGGAGTGCAAATAAAGAATGATTTATTTAAAATTATTCTGGAGTTTTATTCAAATAGGGTTATTTAGCATTGGTGGCGGGTATGCTGCGCTTCCCCTGATACAGAATCAAGTGGTCGATTTAAACAAATGGCTAAGTATGGAAGAGTTTGTAGACTTAATTACTATTGCAGAAATGACGCCCGGTCCAATTGCTATAAATGCTTCAACATTTGTGGGTACTCGAATTGCAGGTGTCGGAGGGGCTATTATAAGCACTTTTGGCTGCGTATTGCCGTCTCTGATTATTGTATTAACCCTTGCCTATTTCTATTATAGGTATAATCAATTAACTATAGTTCAAGGAATTCTGGCAGGTCTAAGGCCTGCAGTAGTATCACTTATTGCCTCGGCAGGGTTGAGTATTGCAATTCTGGCGTTTCGGGGAAATAGTATAGCTGTCTTTAACCTTTATGATATAAACCTCATTGCGGTAGGTCTTTTTACAGCAGGTTTTATTATTATGAGAAAATTCAAACCTAATCCTATTTTTGTTATGATTGGTTCAGGAATTGTAGGGATGATATTGTATCTTTTATAATTATCTTTACGGCTGTGGCCTGCTGCGATTTAGCGCTCCATGCCAACATCCTGTTTCTAGTCGCGCCCGCTACTTAGATCCATGCTCCGCTTTAAATCGCAGCAGCCACGCCGCTTAGCTGCGTTTGACGGCGCCAGCGGCTACTATAAATGTAGCATGTGGCAATTGACACTGTTGAATTTTGTGAGGCGGGTGCAAGGTTTCTCAGTGAGATAAGCCGGCCGCTTCGAAGGGAAGACCACAGCACAGTAATATTATTGGAAATGCATGAGCGACCCGTGAGCAAAAGACCTCTTGGCCTGACATGACGGAGCGAACGCGGAGGAATGTCTCTTACCGGGGATATTGATCATATAGAGCCAAGTGTTTAGAGGCGTTCGAAATGAGATTCTTGCGCCCGCCAACTATTAGAAGCAATAATCCTTCGCTAATGAGAACATGCCGTAGCATGTTCTCTGCTCAGGGTGACAATTTTACTTTGTATTATTCCTTAAAATGTGGTATTATTCTGTGAACCTCTTTATAAGTGATTGGTGGGCGAGATTCTCCAATTCGTCATTCAATGGAGCAAGTCCTTGAAAATCCGGATATTTATTTAAAAGCGCCAGCATTATCAAATGGTCGGCTAAAGCCGGGTTTTTTGGCAAAAGACTTCCGTGGGAATAAGTGCAGAAGGTATTCTTATATACAGCTCCTTCAAAACCGTCTTCGCCGTTATTTCCGAACCCTTTTATTACTTTTCCCAAGGGCTTTACACCCTCACCTAAGTAGGTCTTCCCGGCGTGGTTTTCAAAGCCTACTACATTGTATTTTTCACCCTGATTTTTAAGAAAGTCGACTTCAAAAACTGTATTCCCTATCAAGCGGGTGTCTTCGGCATGAGTCCAAACATTTATTGCCCCTAAACACTCAATTTCTTTTCCATTATTGGGTTTATAGTATTTCCCAAGCAGCTGAAATCCGCCGCATATTCCTAGAAACACTTTACCGGCTTCCACGGCTTCAACTATTTGCTGACGCTTGCCATTCATCAAATCATCCTGAATGATGGTCTGCTCATAGTCCTGTCCGCCGCCGATAAAGACAATATCGTAATCCTCATACGTAAAGGTATCTCCTATTGAGATATTCTCGACCTTAACATCAATATCACGCCATTGGCAGCGGCGTTTTAAGGCTATAATATTTCCTCTGTCACCATAAAGGTTTAATAGGTCCGGATACAGATGACATATGCTTAGTTCATACATAATTCTTTACTCCCAAAATTCCTTTAGATTAAATCTTTTCTTAAGATTCTTTCTGATATCCAGCATTGCCGTATAGGTAGGAAGAAGATAGATGGTTTCGCTTTCAACTGATGCCTCAATCATTGAATCAATAAGATCTGTATCACCATGCTTAATAGTAATACTGTCAGAGGGTATTCCGGCGTATTTTAACCTAACGGCCATATCCTCAGCCCTTATTCCCGACACAAAGAATCCTCGAACCATGCTTTGCATAAAGGATAGAATTTCAAAATCTACGTCCCACAGCCATGAAATGTCGGTACCGTCAGCCAGCTTGTCATTTATTGCAAAACCGATCACACATTTATCTTTTTGGGTGAGCAGATATTTTAGAACTTGATTAAAACCGGTCGGATTCTTTACCAATATCATCTTAAGCTCCCGGCCGTTGACCGAAAGGGATTCCATCCTTCCGAAACCGCATTCGAAGCCTTCAAGAACATAGACGAGGTCATCCTCCTTAAGTTCTAGTAAATGGCCTACAGCTGCGCCTGCGAGGGCGTTATATATATTGTAAAGCCCGGGAAGGGCAAGCTTAACGGCGATTTTTTCGTCAGGCATTTGAATCTCAATTGTAGAGCTTAAATTGTCATATTCAAGTACCTGTGTGCACTCAACCTGTGCTTTGGGCCTTTCATACCCACAATTTGGACATTTAAAATGTCCCAGGTGGCCGAAGGAACTGGATAAATATTCATAACGGGACTTGCAGTTGATACAGAAAGCTGCGTCTGCGTTAGCTATTAAATAATCCTCAGGGTATACCTTGTCGCCCAAACCAAAATAAATAACCGGATTTGAAGTGTTCTGTCCAAGAGAGGCGCAAAGAGAGTCATCGGCGTTAAGTATCAGCCTGGATTCGGGGGAACCCTCGATCCCTTCTCTTACACTGTTTAATGTAGTATACAACTCACCAAAACGATCCAGTTGATCTCTGAAAAAATTTGTAACTATAACAATCTCAGGCTTTAGCTTCGGAGCTATGGTTTTGAAAGCAGCCTCATCTGTTTCGAGAAGAGCGGTTCTTACAACAGGCTTCCCAGTAAGAGCAAGCGAGCTTATTAAGGTTGTGGCGATGCCACTGGCAAGATTGGCGCCTGATTTATTCGAAATATACTGTAAACCCGCTCTCTCCAGCATGCCTGCAATAATTCGAGAGGTGGTGGTTTTACCGTTCGTACCGGTTACCATAATGATTCTGAATTTATCTGATAGCTTATAAAAAATATCCGGGCAAATTTTAAGGGCAATTTTCCCTGGTAGGCTTGTTCCGCCCCTTCCAACCAATCTTAGCCCAAATACAGTAAGTTTGGTTATAATAATGGCTAGACCTAATCGAAATTTATTAAAGAATTCTTTCATATAAAACTCCCAAAGGTAAAATTACAATATTTATTATACCCCTTTATGTACACTTGCAAATAAAAGTCGTGAAACGACTTTATGCGGTGCAATTATTATTATACAATATGATAAGAATCATGTACAAGCTGAATCGAACCCTTGGGAGGTATATAGAAGAATGAGCAATAAATTAATGATAGTTGACGGAAACAGCATATTGAACAGGGCATTTTTTGCCATAAAGGGCCCCAAGATGCTGACCAAAGCAGATGGCACACCTACCAATGCGGTTTATGGCTTTTTAAATATTTTGAATAAATATCTTGAAGAAGAACATCCCGACTACCTAGCAGTAGCGTTTGATCTTAAGGGTAAAACTTTTCGCCACAATATGTATGAGGGATATAAGGCAAACAGAAAAGGAATGCCCGATGAGCTTGCCGCTCAATTGCCCATTGTAAAGCAGGTGTTGGCAGCCATGAATATTGCTGTGACAGAGTATGAGGGTCTGGAGGCCGACGACCTTATCGGAATATATTCAAAAGCCGCGGAAGAAGAAGGGCTGGATGTATCAATACTAACCGGTGACAGAGATGCACTTCAACTGACAAGTGATAAAGTAACTGTTATAATCCCCAGCACTTCAAAGGGGCAGACAATAACAAACAAATATACACCGGCAGAAATAGCAGATAAATACGGTATTAAACCAACGGATTTTATTGAGATTAAGGCTCTTATGGGTGACTCCTCCGATAATATTCCCGGAGTAAAAGGAGTGGGCGAAAAAACAGCTATTGAGCTTATTAAGGAGTTTGGCTCCATAGATAAACTTTATGAAAATCTTTCTTCAATAACAAAGGCAAAGCTTAAGGAGAATTTAGAGACTTGCAGGGATTTAGCCTATCTTAGCAGGGAATTAGGTACTATTATACGAGAAAAAGACGGGTTATCCGATATATCCGGCTTTAAACGAAAAGATTATAATAAGGAAAAACTTCTGGCCATATTTAAGGATTTGGAGTTTAACTCATTTATTAAGAAAATGGGGCTCGACAACTCCGAGGCAGTACGAGATATTCCAGAGACGATATGCTGTGAGATTATTAGTGATCTTGAGTCTTTTAAGAATATTGCTAATCAATTATCTAATGAAAAGCTGCTGGCGCTTCTACCTGTCTTCAAGAAGACAGATCACGTCGGAGGTATGCTGGAAATAATCGGTCTAGGAACTGAAGAGAAGTATTATTTTGCTTCAACAAAAACCATCGATGAAAGCAGCTTGTTAAAGGTCATTAAAGTTATTCTGGAGTCTAAGGATATCACCTTAGTAAGCTATAATATTAAGGAATTGTATACATGGTGTTTATCCCATGACACAGAAATTCAATGCAAACTTTTCGATTTAATGGTGGCTGAGTATCTTATTGACGCACTGGCAAGCAGCTACTCTATTCCAAAATTAGCAAGAAAATATCTTGGCATTGAGGTTGAAATGCCTAAGGAGGGGAAAGGCAAGCAAATTGAATTGGGGAAGGATGAAGACAACTCTATTGAGCTATTAGGCAAAGCAATTTCAACGTTCAGAACCGTTTACGAAAAACAAAAGGTCATTATTGACGATAGTAAACAAAACAGCCTTTTTTATGATGTGGAGCTGCCTCTTTCTCTTGTGCTTGGGAGCATGGAGTATTATGGCTTCAAGGTAGACAAACAATATCTGGAAGAATATGGAGAACGCCTTGATTACCGTATTAAATCCCTTGAGCAAACAATTTACATGCTGGCTTGCGAAGAGTTTAATATAAATTCTCCTAAACAGTTGGGGGTAATACTGTTTGAAAAGATGGGTTTAAAGGCCGTGAAAAAAACGAAAACCGGCTATTCTACAGATGCGGATTCACTAAATGAAATCATTGACAGCCATGAAATAATTCCCTGTATCCTGGAGTACAGGCAATTAACAAAGCTGAAATCAACCTATGCCGAAGGGTTGGTAAAGGAAATAAATCCTGAAACAGGAAGAATACATTCAAGTTTTAATCAAACTGTTACTGCCACAGGAAGAATTTCCAGCACTGAACCGAATCTTCAGAACATTCCGATACGCACCGAACTGGGGAGGGAAATAAGGCAGGCATTTATACCCAAAGACGGATATGTTTTTGTAGACGCTGACTATTCCCAGATAGAACTAAGAGTTTTGGCTCATATAACCGGCGATGAGGTGCTCCAAAACGCTTTTAAGGATAAGATAGATATTCATACGCTGACTGCTTCCCAAGTTTTTAATGTACCCATGAATCAGGTTACCTCAGATATGAGAAGAAGTGCCAAGGCGGTTAATTTTGGTATTATATATGGCATTGGGGATTTTTCATTGTCTAAGGATATAGGTGTTACCCGGAAAGAAGCTGCCAGATATATTGAAAATTATCTTTCAACCTATCCGAGAATAAGAGATTACATGGAGGACACGGTGAATTTCGGTAAGGAAAAGGGGTATGTTGAAACCATGTTTCATAGAGTAAGGCACATACCTGAACTGAAATCCCCGAATTATCAGGTCAGAGAATTCGGGAAAAGAGTTGCCATGAATACTCCCATACAAGGTAGTGCCGCTGACATAATAAAAATTGCTATGGTAAAGGTATGGTGTGAATTAAAGGAGAAAAATCTTAAATCCAGATTAATACTTCAGGTGCATGATGAGCTTATTGTAGAAACAGCCGTAGATGAACTGGAACAGGTTAAAGAAATCGTTAAAACCAATATGGAGTCGGCAGCCCGATTGTCAGCTCCGCTGGTGGCAGATGTGTCTACCGGTTCAACCTGGTTTGAAGCTAAATAAAAATTTATATTAGGAGAGTAAAAAATGCGGATAATTGGCATAACAGGTGGAATAGGGGCGGGAAAGTCTTCTGTTTCAGCTATTTTGGAAGAATTGGGCGCTGTAGTGATCAATGCCGATCTTATTTCAAAGCAAGTTGTAGAGCCTGGTGAATCGGCATGGTCAGAAATTAAAGGAACCTTTGGGGAAGACTTTATTCGCGAGGACAATACTCTGGACCGAAAAAAGTTAGCAGATGAAGTGTTTGTTTCAAAGGAAAAAAAACTGCTCCTTGAAAAAATTATTCATAGAGAGGTTATGGCTGTAATCAAAGAAAAACTTGCTACCATGCAGGAATACGGTTATAACGGGACAGTGGTTCTAGATGTTCCTATCCCTGTTGAGGAAGGATTCTTAGATACCGTTGACAGAGTATGGGTTGTTGTAAGCAACGATGAAACCAGAATTAATCGTTTGGCCAAAAGAAGCAATATGTCTCGTGAGGATGTAGAAGCTCGTATGTCATCTCAGCTTACCCAGGATGAATATATGGCTCTGGCTCATGAGGTAATTATAAATGATGGCAGCGAAGAAGAACTTAAGAGAAATGTAACGTCTTTATATAGCAGGTTTTTAGCTGGTTTATAAAGCTTCCGGCAACTGATATAATATTTTGTCTTACAATTTTTTTGCTATTTAAAAAAACTTGTCACAAGGTTGCGGTTATTGTAAACTATATAAGAGTGAGGAAAGAATTACCTTTGTTAAGGGGTGTTAGAATGAAAAAAGCAATGTTTGAGAGAGATATTTTATATCCGACACAAAATCCTCTGGAACCGGGGAGTGTCAATGTGACAGTTTATTCTCCCGAGATTACCGGCGGCCTTCCTATAGTTGTCAAAGCCAAAACAAATAATAATCCTGTGGATTATGTAGTCGAAATTGTTAGCATACTGCAGACAGATATATTCGACAGAACAAGAATTGATATCAGGTCTAAAGGTATAATTTATTTTGTCCCTTATGATAAAAATATCTCACCTGTAAGAGTTAAATTTACCGAAAAGGACAATTATATTATTGAAGAAGTTCTGGACGTTAATATTCTTATATAAAGAAGCAATTTATAAAAATACTTTTTAAGCTTTATATTGCTTTATGGTTTGATTCTGATACAATTATACTGATTAACTGTGATTTTTTTCACAAAAACATATACAGAAGGAGTTGAATTTTATGCCACTTGTAAATACTATCGATATGTTCAAGAAGGCGTATGAAGGCGGATATGCAATCGGAGCCTTCAATGTAAACAACATGGAAATCGTTCAGGGAATAACTGAAGCAGCTAAAGAAGCTAATGCTCCCCTTATCCTGCAAGTTTCTTCCGGTGCAAGAAAGTACGCCAATCATACTTATCTTATGAAATTAATCGAGGCCGCTCTTGTTGAAACAGATCTTCCAATAGCTGTTCATCTAGATCATGGTGATACCTTTGAACTCTGCAAGTCATGTATTGACGGCGGTTTTACCTCTGTTATGATTGATGGCTCGCATCATTCTTTCGAAGATAATATCGCTCTTACCAAGAAGGTTGTCGAATACGCTCATGCACATGGTGTAACCGTTGAAGGTGAGCTCGGCCGTCTTGCCGGCGTTGAGGACGATGTTAATGTTTCATCTGAAGATTCTTCTTATACCAGACCTGAAGAGGTAGAAGAGTTTGTTAGCCGTACAGGAGTAGATTCCTTGGCTATAGCTATAGGAACCAGCCACGGTGCGTTCAAGTTCACAGGCGAACCCAAACTTCGTTTTGATATCCTTGAAGAAGTCGGAAGAAGGCTTCCCGGTTTTCCAATTGTACTTCATGGTGCATCCTCGGTAATCCCGGAATATGTTGATATGATTAATAAGTTTGGCGGCAAAATGCCTGGTGCAAAAGGTGTTCCTGAGGAAATGCTGAGAAAAGCAGCTTCTATGGCAGTTTGTAAAATCAACATAGACTCAGATCTTCGCCTTGCTATGACAGCGGCTGTTCGCAAAGTATTTGCTGAGAATCCCGGCGAATTTGACCCCAGAAAATATTTAGGTCCAGCTCGCTCAGAGATAAAGAAGCTTGTTACCAATAAGCTTATTAATGTTCTTGGATGCGCAGGCAAAGCTTAAGTAAAATATAAAGTTTAGTAGGATAAGAGGGTTGTTTATAACAGCCCTCTTTCTTTTGAAAGCAAGTTTGTCTAACCCGGGCTATGACTTGCAAGTCGGGCTTATCGGTTTTTATCGAATAGTCGGTTTAGAAACCAGTAATTTTTTTGCGAGATGAATTAAGAGATCTTTACTGTTTAAATCCGGGTTTTCATAAAGACACAGCCGGATGGTATCCAACATGTCCTTTATTGCTCTTCCGTCCAGCCCCAAGCTTTTTAGGTCAAGGCCCGATACGGCCGGAACAACAGGTATAGCATAGCCATTCACATGTTCGGAGAAAACAGGTTTGTTATCATTAATTGATTGAATTATATTTAGTATTTTAAGAGTGTTCCTTGTTACATTTGTCCCGTATTCAGAGGCCGCTTTCCTAATATTCCTTGAGGTTAGCGGTCCAATGCCGTTAAGACATTTAATATAACACTTTACACTATGTTGCGTTTTATTGTCATACTTATTGCCTATTAAATAGTCTTCGGCACAAGAAATAGGATCGGTTTTACATGTGAGATAGAATAATAAAGATAAGAGGATCTCTTTTTGGTTTTCTGAGCCGATAAAGTTTTTAATTATATCACACCAGATGCTTGGAAGGCTTTGAATCCAAGGAAATATTACTTTGCTCAGGCCTGAATCCCAAAGCAAGGAAAGCTTATGTGGAGCTTTGGCTTCAAGGATTTTATTCATTTCACCTTGTATTCTTTCCTTACTTATGTGGATAATATTGTCCGAGAGCTCATTAATGCCGGCAAATGTGCTCTTTTCAATATCAAAATCCAACTGAGCGGAGAAGCGAATTGCCCGGAGCATTCTCAAGGCGTCCTCAGAGAATCGTTCAGATGGTTTTCCTACGCAGCGAATGATTTTATCACCGATATCTGAAACGCCGTTAAATGGATCGACAAGGCCATCAACAGGATGATAGGCTATGGCATTCATGGTGAAATCTCTTCTGGAAAGATCATCCGATAACGAATTTGCTAAGGAAATGCTGTCAGGATGCCGATGATCACTATAGCCTGTTTCTTTGCGCCAAGTGGTTACTTCAACGGGTATATTATCCTGTATCACTGTAATGGTACCATGTTTAATGCCTGTATCAAAGGTTTTCGGGAACAAGCTTTTGATAATTTGAGGGCTCGCGTTTGTGGTAATATCCCAATCGGATGGAGCTTTATTTATGAGCATATCACGAACACAACCACCTACTATATGGGCTTTGAAACCGCTGCTATTAATGATTGTAATAATATTGGTTATATTTTGGGGTAGACTAATTTTCATAAACAATGCTCCAAAAAAGTGTTACTGGTGAAATAATACAATATATGGTATAAATAAATGGGTATATGATAATTATACTTGAATCTATATAATTATTATAGGTTATTATTGAATGTTTAAGGGCAAAGAGCTCTTTTAATTAGATTCTGTTTTTGCTTGGGTTAAGGCTCTGAAAAATTATTGCAAATCCTATGAAACTCTTTTGTGAGACGTTTGGGCGGGTTTCACAAAAGGGTTTATCCCTTGTTGTACGGGTATGAAATTAAGAATTGCAAGAATTTTAGGGCATTATATTTGAGCTCAGATATATAAAAAAGACTAAATTTTTGGCTACGGAGGTTTAATGTGGCAACAAAGAAAAAGAATAAACTAAAGATCATACCCTTAGGGGGTATGGAGGAAATTGGAAAGAATATGACAGTATTTGAATACGGAGAGAATATAATCGTCGTGGATTGCGGACTGGCATTTCCCGAGGACGAAATGCTCGGTATAGATCTTGTCATACCGGATGTAAATTATTTAGAAAAGAACATTGATAAGGTTCATGCAATTCTGGTTACTCATGGACATGAGGACCATATCGGGGCTATACCGTATGTATTGAAAAGAGTAAATGTGCCGGTTTACGGAACTGAGTTAACTGTAGGTTTGATAGAAAACAAGCTTGCAGAATATGAAATGACTGAATCGGTTGATCTTCGCAAGATAAAAGCCGGCCAGACAATACAATTAGGCCCGTTCACGGTTGAGTTTATTCATACCAACCACAGTATTGCCGATTCTGTAGCAATGGCTATTAATACTCCGGTGGGAATGGTATTTCATACAGGCGATTTCAAGATCGATCAAACACCCATTGAGGGTGAACCTATTGACTTAGCACGTATTGCCGAACTGGGAAAAAAAGGAGTCCTATTACTCATTTCAGACAGCACCAATGTAGAAAGACCGGGTTACACAATGTCTGAAAGAACAGTGGGAGATAGCTTTGATAATATTTTCAGAGGTACTAAAGGTAGGATTATTGTGGCAAGTTTTGCTTCAAACATCCACCGCGTTCAACAAATTATAAATTCAGCTGTTAAGTATGATAGGAAAGTAGCGTTGGTAGGAAGAAGTATGCTCAATGTGGTTAATACTGCGACAAAGCTTGGATATTTATCCATTCCTGCAGATACCATGATTGATATTGACAGAATAAAAAACCTTAATCCGGAGCAGATTGTTATAATTACAACCGGCAGTCAGGGCGAACCTATGTCTGCATTAGCCCGCATAGCGTCATCAACCCATAAAAAGGTTGTGATAACAGAGGGGGATTTGGTTATTATTTCAGCAAACCCCATACCCGGAAACGAAAAGCTTGTTTATAAGGTTATAGACGACCTCTTTAAGCAGGGAGCCGATGTCATCTATGATTCTCTTGCTGAAACCCATGTCTCAGGCCATGGTAAGCAGGAGGAGCTCAAGCTTATGATTAATCTCATAAAACCGAAATATTTTATGCCCGGCCACGGAGAATACAGGATGCTGAAAAAACATGCAAAGCTTGCTATGTCACTTGGCATGGACGAGAAAAATATCTTTATCATGCAAAACGGTAAGGTTTTGGAGCTGACGGCCAAAACAGCCAATCTCAATGGAAGTGTTCAATCAGGCGGAATTCTGGTAGACGGTCTGGGTGTAGGTGATGTGGGAGATGTTGTTTTGAGAGATCGAAAGATACTCTCCGAGGACGGATTAATGATGGTTATAGCAACTATGGATAAAAAGGGAAACCTATTTTCCGGAATTGAAGTTATGTCAAGAGGTTTCGTCTATATGAAGGAATCGGAAGAGCTGATTGAAGAGGTAAGAAACATAGCTAAGGATGTTATACTAAAAAACGACGGTAAAAAGAACGGTGGTTTTTCGGCAATAAAAAATTCAATTAAGGATGAGCTAAGTAATTTCTTGTATCGAAGAACAATGAGAAGACCAATGATAATACCTGTTATTGTTGAAATTGAACCCTTTGAATAAATGTGTTACGTAGAAGAAGCTGTTTTGAAACCGTTAAATTTGGTTTTAAAACAGCTTCTTTTTACTTAAGCAGTTTTTATCTGTAATCCTTAAACCTGTAATTATTTTTCCTTGAAGAATAGTAATTACTGCGCCTTCTTCTTTTTCGGTTAATAAACCGTAAAATAAAGCCCAGTATAATTATTGCTATGATAAACAATACAGCCGCTTTTACGCCGAATATAAAACGTTCGTCACTTATTATTTCCCTGTATTTGTCTCGCAATATGGCTATTGTGGTTTTTTCTATCGCCTCTTTTGAGACAAGCTCCACAACTCCGATTGACTTTCCATCATAAATATATTCTATTTTACCTACTGTTTGACCCTGTTCAATAGGAGCTATAAAAGGTTCATTGAAAGTTTTTTTAACTGTTAGTTTTTGTTTACGGATTTCTTCATCCAACGGCAGAATATGGCTGAATTCACCATTAGTTATTATCTCAACCTTTTTACCGTCAACAGAATCTTCGACCTCAAATCTGCTAACATATTCTCCTTTTTGCACAAGCTTACGATAACTGAAGTTTTTAAAGCCATACTCTAAAAGCTTTTGAGAATCCTCAAATTGATGAGTTTTATCCTCAGCTCCGAGAACAACCGAAATGAGCTCAAGACCATCAGGATTTACAGCCGAAGATACCAAACATAATCCGGCTAAATCTGTATATCCGGTTTTTATACCGGTTACTTCCGAATAATACTTTGAGTGAGACCTAAGAAGCTCATTAGTATAGGTTAAGTGGCCTGCCTTCCATTCGTTGCTTTTTCTTAGGTTTGTATCAGGCAATGTAAATTCTCTTCGGCCTACTACTTCTCTGAAGGTATCCAGCTTCATGGCTTCCCGGGATAAGTATGCAAGATCTCTTGCGGTGGTATAGTGTTCTTCTTCTTCTTTACCATTGGAGTTTGTAAAGTGAGTACCTGTCAAACCTATAGCTGCAGCCTTTACATTCATAAGATCTGTAAAGCCCGGCATGGTTCCGTCTTTTGATACATTCTCAGCAATAACATTGCTGGCTTCGTTGGCTGATGTAATCATCATTAGATCAAGAAGATCCTTGAATTTTAAAGTTTCACCAATCTTTATACCGGCAGTTACATAATCATATGGAACACTGTTTATAGCGTTTTCAGAGGCTGTCATTTCATCCTCAAGATTCGCATTTTCCAATGCAACTAAAGCAGTCATAATTTTTGTTGTACTGGCAGGAGAACGTCGCTCGTCCGCGTTCTTTTCGGCTAAGACTTGGCCGGTTTCCATTTCGATAAGAATATATGCTTTAGCAGTAAGGTCGGGTTGTGTTTCGGCAAAGGCCGGTAGGGGAATTGAGAGGGTAAGAATTATGATTATTATAGTATATATAGCAAAAGATTTTATTTTCAAAAAATCAACTCCTAGTTTATCTTAAGTTAAGTTGCAAGACTTTGAATGAATAATATTTGAATTAGAATAACTAACATAACGACATATATTTATTTTATTATAGAATACATCAGCTATAAACTCAAGTCTGACAGTTAACCATTAGTTTCCAAAAAAGTGTTGCTTTATCATTGATTTTATAAAAAACTATGGCATAATTTAGATAATGGTATGGGATAAGGAGCAAACTATGGATATAAATGTTAAGGGGAAGACCTATAGTATCGCTTGGGAATATTTTGTGGCACCTTGTTTGCTTTTGCTCTTAGTTGCAGTACTTATTCTATCAAATTTCTCCTCGGTAAGACGCTATTGGATATCATTTATAAAGGATGAAGCATTGACCGAAGTATCGGAAGATCTGCCGGCCGAGATCATAAACTCTCCTGAAACAAAACTAACAGAAAATGAAACGCAGAAAAGTGGGGCTCCAATCGAAAAACCAACCGAAGAAAATCAAGAAAAGGCGCCGGGTAAATCAGCCAAGATAAATATCAATAAAGCTTCAATGGAGGAACTTATGGCCTTGCCTTATATCGGAGAGGTAAAAGCAAAGGCCATTATTGATTACCGTAATACCAACGGACCTTTTAAATCCATAGAAGAACTGGACAATATTAAGGGTATTGGTGCAAAGACCTTAGAAAGGCTCCGTCCGTTGGTAACAATTTAAATAAGTTTAATAAAATATTCAAGTAATCATTAAGGGACTGACTTAATTTATAGTCAGTCCCCATTTTTAAAGATTTTAATTTAATTTGTGTAATACTTCACAACTGCCGTAGAAATTGTCTTGGCAAGCTTATCCTGTTCTTTATCATTGGTGAGCCACTCAAATTCCACCGGGTTTGGTACAAAGTCGCTTTCAAGGAGGAATGAGGGTGCCCAAGTATTTCGAGTCACATAGAAGTTCTTTTTATTAACCCCATGCTTGTTTTTGCCATGCTCGCTGATAACGGCATCGTAAACAAGTTGTGCCGAGGGTTTAGCAAACACTTCTCTGTAGAATACTGAGAAACCTCTGATTTTTGATATATCAACGTTATCGGCCATACTATTAGCGTGAAGGGAAATAAACATATCAGGTCTTGCATTTCTTGAAGCGGTAAGCCTGTCTGCCAGTGAAATAGTCGAATTATCTGTTCTGGTCATGAGAATATCTGCGCCCTGCGACTCCAGTTCTCTTTTAAGTTTATACGCAAGGTTTAAGTTTATATCTTTCTCTGAATATGCCGTACCTAATGGACCGATTGCTCCGGGATCACTGCCCCCGTGACCTGCATCAAGCATGATTGTAATATCGGTAAGGGGCATGGTATATGACTGTGGTTTTGGTTTGTGTTTAAGTATTAATTTGATGCCGGTATTTGTTTTTTCAATATAATAGCCTTCAATAACAGCATTAGCTTTTTTAGTCAGTACATACTCTGAGCTATAAATACTGGTGGTGGATTTTATATTTGAAATAAGTGCGTA
>CAYWXN010000005.1:21573-22945 GCA_964462075.1 uncultured Ruminiclostridium sp.
CGATTATCCACTATCTTACCGTTAAGGTAAAGTGGCTGTGAGGGATCAGATGCTCCGTTTAAATAGAAGGATGTCATACTTGTCGTGATATCGGAGCTTGGACGAGAAATGCTAACAGCTACCTTTGGGGCTTTGCCGTCACGTCCGTCAAAGATTGCCTTTACAGTATTTGTAACAGGAGTGCTTTTAGCCATGACATTATAGTTAAAGAAAACGCTTCCTTTAATTATCTTACTGGTATCATTCAAAAATAATTGTCTTTCTATTTCACTTGTTCCGTACCATGGGCTGTTCGAGTCAGAATTTTCTGCTTTATAAGCAGCGTGTCCGATGTAAAGGTCTACATTTGTACCTGAAACTGCGTTTTCCCACCATTTGGAAAGCTTTTTATAATCCGCAATGGAATATCCTATATGCCAATAAATCTGCGGAACAATATAGTCAATAAGTTTATTATTAATCCAGTAAAGTGAATCTGCATAATGGCTTGAATAGGATTCCAAACCTTTAGTGTCACTTCCTTTGGGGGTGCTGGATTTATTTGCCCATATTCCGAAAGGACTTATTCCAAAACGGATATTACTTTTCCCTGTATTTTTTATGGCAGCAGAAACATCTTTAACGAGTTTGTTCACATTGTCACGACGCCAGTTATCCAAGGTTTTTCCGGTGGTGTTATACTTTTTATAGGTCTCTTTATCATTAAAACTCTTGTCGGGATAAAAATAATCGTCAAAGTGAATACCATCCACAGAATAGTTCTCGATTATTTCAAGAACGCCGTTTATAATAAGCTGTCTTGCCTCGGGAATTCCAGGGTTTAAATAGATATTTCCGTCAGAGTGCTTTACTGTCCAGCCGGGATTTTTTATAGCTGGATTTGTACTGTCAAGGGATGCAAAATCATGGTTTGGTTCGCCGGCTGATTTTTTAGTAACTCTATAGGGGTTAATCCAGGCATGGAGCTCAAGCCCTCTTTTGTGAGCTTCTGAAATCCAGAAATCAAGCGGATCAAAGCCTCCGCTGGGCGCAACACCCTGCTTGCCGGTCAGATATTTTGACCATGGATAGTATTTTGATTTATACAGAGCATCACCGGATGGGCGAACTTGCAAGAAAACTGCATTGAACCCTGTATTTTTTGCATAGTTTAGAATCTCTATCGCTTCGCTTTTGAGAATTTCGGAATCGGTAGTCGCTTTTTTCGGATAATCAATATTTACAACCGTGGCAACCCATAACCCCCGAAAATCTCCGCTTTTTGATGTGCTTGTGATATTAGTTTCAGCGAATGCGGACAGATTAAATAAGAGAATAAAAATGATAATTAGGATTAGGCTTTTTCCTATGTGCTTCATGTCAAACTCCATAC